>NZ_MVQM01000098.1:0-36455 GCF_002067195.1 Pelotomaculum sp. PtaB.Bin117
GGTGGCGGAGATGGTGGTGCAAAGAATATCGAAAACCAGTGACACCCGGTTCGCGGCGGTCCGTTTCGGCAACGTTTTAGGCAGCCGCGGCAGCGTGGTCCCTCTTTTCCGCAAACAGATTGCCGAAGGCGGGCCGGTAACAGTGACCCACCCCGAGATGACCCGTTTCTTCATGACTATCCCGGAGGCTGTGCAGTTGGTTATTCAGGCCGGCGCCATCGCCCGGGGCGGAGAGATATTCGCGCTGGATATGGGAGAACCGGTAAAAATTTTGGATTTGGCGGATAGTATGATCATACTGTCCGGCCTTGAGCCGGGGAAAGACATCGATATTTGTTTTACCGGGATCAGACCCGGCGAAAAATTGCATGAAGAAATACTTACCGAGGCGGAGGATGTCGGCAAGACCAAGCATCATAAAATCTATGCCGCCAAGCCTGAGAGCTTTGATTATCTGAGCCTGGAACAATTTTTAATCATGCTCAGCCGGCCAGATGTGATGAATTACACTTTGCTCGAAGATTTGTTGTATTCAATAATACCCGGATTTAAAAAAGATAAGATTAAATTGTTTCAAGTATCCTAAAGACAAAATTTATTATTGTTGATTGAACCGGCTGTTACACTCCCCTTTATAATTGATAAAGCCCGCTGTGTTGGTGCAGCGGGCTTTATCCGGGTTCATTCTTTGCGGAGAGCCGCAATTTCTTCTTCGCTCAGTCCGGTTGATAGGGAAATTTGTTCGTCTGTAAAACTTAATGATAACATTTTTCCGGCAATGTCCAGCGCCTTTATCTTCCCTCCCTGTTCAATCCCCTGTTTGATTCCCTGTTCAATCCCCTGTTTGATTAAATACTTTTCGCCGGATACCCGGTCCAGATACCATTTGCGTCTTTGTTGATAAGCCGCCCTGGCGAATTCGTCCGCGCTGGCCCGGGCTAGGATTTTTTCGGCCATCGCAATCACCTCGTTCCGTTTTTTAATAGTTTCGATTAGTTCCCGCTTTTCCGTGTTTGCCGCGTCTTTGATAAAGATGAGCCATTCTTCCAAAGTGGTCAGGCCGGTGGCGTCAGGGTGGCCGGATAGCTTGTTTAATTCCAGGTAATGTATCTCCAGATCGCCCACCAGTTGGAAACCGCACCGGCGTTCCCGGATGTCAAAGACACTGTGGTAGTGCTCATTTTCACGGATCAGGTTGAAGTCAAGGATATTAATGACGATGCAGGGATTGAGTTCAAAATAAGACTCGCCCGCTACAATTTGCTCGGCGTACATGGCGGACCAGTAGTAGAGGGAACGTTTGCGGTAGTTGTCCGTGTTTCTGATTTGTATTTCAATGTCCACCAGTTCGCCTTCGGCGGTCTTCACCTTGATGTCCATGATTGATTGTTTGGCGTCTTCAAAAGGTTTGTCGGTATAAGGGTTGAGGTAAATAATATCTGTAATTTGTTCATCCTCGTCCCGGTCGAGGATGGCGTTTAAAAGGCCGTCAAGACGGTTTTGCTCTCTCGTGAATTTCCGGCGAATATCTGTTTAAAGGCAAAGTCTATCTTGGGATCCATCAGTTCAATCCGGGTTTCGGACACGTCCGGCCACATCCCTCTCAGTTTATACTGCTATATTAATTATTATACCAAATTCCGGCGGATTATAGTAAGCTCTTGTCATATAGATTTCGCAAGTCTGACACAAGGTACGCATTAGTATGTTTATCTTGTTTATCAATATGCCGAACGTTTTTATGTTATGTTTTTGGGATTAACCCCAACTGGGTTATAGGCTGAAATAACGCAATTACAGGACATTAATCAACCAAACAATATTAAACAACAATACTGCTAATTGACATTTATGCCATGTTGTTTTATACTCTGTATTGTAAAGATGTGGTTATTAATACTATTGAGCTATTAATGTTAAATATTGCATTTCTAGCCTGGATCCATCATCTAAATTACACTTCAGTTGATTCAATAATTGATTCCAGCGCCTGCTCAAAGCATACTAACACAATAATCTCGACCTGGGGCAAAACATTGCAACTGTTACGTTAAATATTCCATCAACATAACTGGTCTATAGGCATGGCCGGCATGCGTCATCAAATTATTTCTTGGGGGGGAGATGTTTTTGCTCAGCCTTGAAAACAAGATATTGCGCGCCCTGTTCCCGGCGGTGATCGCCTTGGCCATGCTGTTAAGCCATGGCTTCGCGCAGCCGGCCGGGGCGGCGGAGGCCGCCGGCGACACGCTGTTGTCCGCGGGCGGGCTGAAAGAGGCGCCCGCCCTGGCGGCTGACGCGGCGCAGAACGTGATCAGGAAGCCGGTGGAGCTGACCTTCGCGGACGACGCGTCCTGGCGGGGGGCGATCAGCGGGGTCAGCGTGGACGGCGCGGCGCTGGAGGCCGGGAAATACGTCATAGACGCCGGCAAAATCACCATCGATAAAAGTGTGTTCCGGACGTCCGGGGATTACGCCGTCGCCGTCCAGGCCGGCGGCTATGCGGACGCGCAGGTAACGCAGAAAATAGGCCTGCTTTATATCACGGGCGACGGGGTGCCGCGGGAAATTGTCTTTACCCGGGCCGAACTGGCGGCGATGGAGCAGGAAAGGGCGGTGTTTTCCGCGACGAACGACTTCCCCGCGGATTTAACGGTGGCCGCGGCGGGGGTGCCGCTGCGGGCCTTGCTGGCGCAGGCCGGAGTGAAGCCGGAAGCCCGGATGATTACCTTTACGGGCAGCGACGGGTACAAGGCCGAATTCATGATCGATGAGTTGTTGAAAACAAAACGCTACATATTCCCCGACAAGACGGAGGTCGAGCCGCTAATAGCGCTGGAGCGGGCGGAGAGGTCCACTGATTTCAGCCAGGTGAGCGAGCAGGACACGCCGGTGCTGTGCATCGGCCAGCGGGCGCGGACTGAGCAAACCCTCTTGAGTTTCGTCAAGATCCTGCAAACCATCACCGTAACCACTGATGCTCCGGGGCAGTGGGCCGGGCCGACGGCGCAAATCATCGACCCGGCCACCCGGCAAAAAGCGGCCACGCCGGGCGGCGCGGTAAAGCGCGGCGCGCAAATCGCCCTGGCGGGCGACCCGAAAACAAAGATTTATTACACCACCGACGGCAGCGCGCCGGACCTCGACAGCGAGATCTACAACGCCCACGGCTGCGGGCCGCTGGCGGGCCAGGCCGAGCCGATCGTGGTGCAGACGGACACCACGGTCAAGGCTAAAGCCGTCGGATACGGCAAAAGGGACAGCGAGGTTGTTGCATTTACTTTCACGGTGGACGATACGCAGCCTGACCAGTCAACTGATGAACAAGTTGTTGAGGACAAACCTGCCGGGCAAGAAGCGCCGGCCGCTGAAAAAGGTACGGCCTTTACCGATATTCAGGACAGCTGGGCCAGGGAGGATATTGAATTTTTGGCGGCCAGGAAACTGATCCACGGCAAAAGCGATACCACCTATGAACCCGGCAGCGAGATCACCCGGGCGGAGTTCGCCGCCCTGCTGGTGCGAGCGCTGGGCTTGCCGGAAGGTGTTTTGCCGGAAGGGCGGTTTCAGGATGTGGCCGCTGCGGACTGGTACGCCGGCAGTGTGGCCGCCGCCGCGGATGAAAAGATCATCATGGGCTGCGCGGGCGGCTTCTTTAGGCCGGGCGCTCGAATCACCCGGGAGGAAATGGCGGCCATGCTCGCCCGGGCGGCGCGCGCCGCCGGGAAGGAGGAGACTTTATCCGGCGGCGGGCTGGAACAGCAGTTGGCCCGGTTCAAGGACCGGCAGCTGATTTCACCCTGGGCGGCGGAGGATGTGGCCATGGCTGCCCGGGCCGGGATCATCGAGGGCCTGCCCGGCGGTGACTTTTCACCCGGGGCTTATGCCGACCGGGCCCAAAGCGCGGCGGTTTTGAGACGGTTCCTGACTTATATTGATTCCAATACAATGTGAGGTGGATAGTGATGATTAACATTAGGGGGTTTAGACTTAATAAACTGCTGGCGGCTGTCGTGGGGTTATGCATAATCGCCGGGCTGCTGGCCGCGGCGCCGCCGCCGGGGGCGGGCGCGGCTGAGCCGGTGGCGCTGACGGTGACGGGCGACGGGGTGGAAAAAACGGTGCAGTTCACCCTGGCCGACCTGCAGGCGCTGCCGCAGAAAACGTACACTTACTCCGGATATAACCACTGGCCTTCTTTGCAGATTTTTAAAGACATGAAGGGGCCGACGTTGAAAACCCTTCTGGACGCGGCGGGATTAAAGGAAAACGCCACCATGATCAGGTGCAAACTGTCCGCGGATGTGTATAGCGAGTTTACCAAGGCACAGCTGCTGGACGAACCCAGGTATTATTTCCCCGATGGGGAAGACGAGGATAATCTGGGGAAATGGCCGCCCACCCGCAGTGAAAGAGGGAAAGTGCGGGTGGAAACGATGCTCGCCCTGAACGAGTCCAACGGCAAAATAATCTATGGCCAGTGCGCGCTGAACGAGCCGACTTGCTGCAAGAACCAGATGCTCGGAGGGCTCTGCGAGGGGGGAACGATTGAAGTAACGACCGAGCCCCTGGCGCAGTGGGAGGCGCCTGCCGCCGATATTCCGTCCGGCGCGGTTGCTTCGGGCAAGAAAGTAACCCTGCAGCACCGCGACGGGACGCCTTATCACGCCATCGTGTATTACACCCTGGACGGGAGCGAGCCCACATATGGAAGCAACATATTCAATATCAGCTACCCCACCTTCCAGCCCGAGTTGAACAGGCCCATCCCGATTAGCGGCAATATGGTCATTAAGACTAAAACAATAGGCATGGGCAAGTTGGACAGCGAGGTGGTCACTTATCAATACAATACGGGGTCAACGCCCCAAGCCGGCGCGGTTGAAGAAAAAACCGCGGACAAGGCAGAAGACGTAAACAAGCCGGAAAGCGCCGCTGAGGCGGGGGACAAGGCGGCGGCAGCGGCAAAACCTGAACATGCCAGGTATTTTACCGATCTGGAGGGGCACTGGGCTAAAGACGATATCTATTCATTGGCGGATAAAGGCATTATTGACGGGGTGACCGCGACGGAATTCCAGCCGGAAGAAAAGATCACCCGCGCCCAATTTGCCAAATTGCTGGTCACGGCGCTAAATATTGAAGCAGAGCAGGATGCGGCGCTTGCCTTCGCCGATGTGCCGGCCGGGGCGTGGTATCGCGATTACGTGGCGGCGGCAGTCCGGGCGGGATTAATTATGGGCTACACCGACAGCGCCTTTGCTCCCGAGGAAAACATCACCCGGGAACAAATGGCGGTGATCCTGGCCCGGGCCTTGCAAATGAAAGCACCGGAGGCGGCTTCCGGCGATGCCGGGCAAGTAATGGACAAGTTTGCGGACAAGGGAGAAATCTCGCCGTGGGCGGGGCGGGAAATAGCGCTGGCAGTATCGCGCGGTCTGGTAAGCGGCCTGAGCGCGGATACTTTCGGGCCGCAAATAACCGCCACCCGGGCCGAGGCGGCGGCCATGATTTTGCGGCTGTATAAGCAAGTACAGTGACCGTAAATGTTTCAAAGGTAAGTCCGGAAAGATTGTGCAGTAACTTTGAAGAGGTGAGTAAGAAGCATTATGAAGCCGCTTCGGATGGTCAAGTTATTAGCGTGTGTCTTGACGGTTCTGGCCGTGTCTTTGCTGCTGTCCGGCGCCGGTTACGCGGATGACGGGGAGGTCAAGGTGAATCTCACTTCGCACAGCTCCCACCGCGTGTACGGACCGGGCGACCGGGTTGAAATGGAGGGAACGGCGCAAAATCTAAAGGAAGTTTCCATAACCGTTCAGGATGAACGGGGCGAGTTGGTATACAGCTGCCGGCCCCAGGTGGAAAAAGGTGTTTTTACGGCCGGCTTCACACTGGAGCCCGCGGCGGCCGAAGGCAAGTACACCATTATCCTCGGCGGCGCGGACCGGCCGGAGTTGAAAAGGTATAAATTTTCAGTATCTTCAGCAGGGGGTCCCGAAGACCAAACGGCGGCGGGCGCTGTTCTTACCATTAATGGCGACGGGGTGGCAGAGGAAGTTTCTTTCACCCGCGCCGAGCTGGAGGCGATGAGCCGGGAAAGAGAGATATTTTCAGTGGTCAGCGACTGGCCCGGCAATTTATTTGTGGCTGCAGAGGGTGTGCCGCTGCGGACCCTGCTGGAGCAGGCCGGCATGAAGCCGGAAGCCCAGATGATTACTTTCCTGGGCAGCGACGGTTACCGGATCGACTTCACCGTGGATGAACTGTTGAACGAGCCGCGCTACTATTACCCCAATCTGATGGAATCGTCAACCGACGGCAAAGAAGCGGTGCAGCCGCTGATTGCCCTGCAGCGGGTGGAGGATGACGACGATTTCGCCAAGATGAGCGACCGTGACACGCCGGTGTTGTGCTTCGGCCAGCGGGCGCTGACGGAACAAACTCTTTGCGAGTATGTCAAAAGGTTGAAAACCATTACCGTCACGACGGAATCCCCGGCGCAATGGGAACCGCCGGCTGTAAAAATCATCGACCCTGATACCCGGCAAGAAGCCGCGGTGCCGGGCGGCAAGATTAAAAAAGGCTCGGAAATCGTCCTGACAGGCGACCCAAAAGTAAAAATTTATTATACCACCGACGGCGGCACACCAGACCTGGAAAGCAAAATCTACAATGTCAGCTTTCATGTTCCGACTTTAAACAAGCCGATTGCAGTGGAAAATGACATCACCGTTAAAGCTAAAACCGTCGGGTGGGGCAAGCGGGACAGCGAGGTTGTTACCTTTACATTTACAGTGGACGGGTTGCAGCCCGGTCAGTCAGCTGCCGAACAGGCCGTTGAGGATAGACCTTCCGGACAGGAAGCCGCAGCAACTGGAAATGGCGTGGCTTTTACCGATATCCAGGAAAGCTGGGCCAGGGAGGATATAGAATATATGTCGGCCAGGAAGCTGGTCCGCGGCAAAAGCGAGACTACTTATGAACCCGGCAGCGAGATCACCCGGGCGGAATTCGCCGCCCTTTTGGTGAGGGCTCTGGATTTGCCGGAGGGTGTTTTACGGGAAGGGCAGTTTCAAGACGTGGCCGGTACGGAATGGTATGCCGGCAGTGTGGCCGCCGCCGCATATGAAGAGATCATCACGGGCTATGACGGCGGTTTCTTTAAGCCGGATGCCTGCGTCACGCGGGAGGAAATGGCGGCCATGATCACCCGGGCGGCGCGGGCCGCCGGGAAAGAGGAGACTTTATCCGGCGGCGGGCGGGAACAGCAGCTGGCCCAGTTCAGGGACCGGCAAATGATTTCACCCTGGGCGGAGGAGGATGTGGCCCTGGCTGTCCGGGCCGGGATCATCAAAGGCCTGCCCGGCGGGGACTTTTCACCGCTGACAAACGCCGACCGGGCTCAAAGCGCGGCGGTTTTGAAACGATTCCTGACTTATATCAATCCCGCCGCGGCGCAGTAATAGAAAATGGTATTTAAAAATAAAATTTATCGTGGGATAAGTGAACTTTGGGTATGTAAATAAACGGCGATTTTGAGGCCTTATTCAAAGAGGGAGTGAGTCCGGGGATAAGCGAGGGATTGTTTGAGACGTGAATTGGTGCTCAGGGGGTGGCGAAATGCCTGAAAATAATGCTGATGAAAGTAAAGTGAAAGGTATTAGTAACAAAAAGTGGCTGGCCCTGGGGGTTGGACTGCTGGTCCTGATTATTGCCGTCTGCTCATATTTAACCCGGGAAAGCGGCCCGCAGGAAGGAACGGTGGTAATTAAAGCCGGCGCCGACACATTAGGCAGCTTTACCGTTGCCGACCTCCGGAAATTACCGGCCGTTGAAAAGAAAGTGATGGTTCAATCCAATTGCGGCAATAATTGCGGCAATAATAGCGGCAATAGCAGCGATAGCGGCGAGAACATCATTGAGTACGATTTTACCGGCACGCCGCTTCTGACTGTATTGAATAGTATTGATCCCGGTCTGGCCCAAAAGCACAAAAAAATCATTACCAGGGGGGTCGACTACTACAGCCAGGTGCTGGAAATGTCTGAAGTGCTGCAGCCGGACAATGTGTATATTGTTTATGCGGATAATGGCAAATCATTGCCAACCAAGGCAGGCGGGGAGGGGAGCCTGCAAGCCGTTGTTTGCGGCGACAAATCCGGGCAGCGCTTTACCAACTGGCTCGTGAGCCTGGAGCTCCAGTAAGCGCCGCCGGCGCGGAGTACGGGAGTGAGTGGCGGCGATAACGCCGTGTGGAGCGGCGCGCTTTACTGAAGATATACGTTTAATGTTTTGTGCGAGGTGAAGAGTAATGATAAACAGCAGGGGTTTCAAGCTGCGTAAATTTCTGGCCGCCATGGCGGGGCTGTGCCTGGCTGCCGGTTTCTTGTTCATGGCCGTGCCGCGGGGCGCGGGCGCGGTTGCTGAACCGGCGGCGCTGACGGTAACAGGCGACGGGGTTGAAAAAGAAGTGACCTTTACCATGGCTGATTTACAGGCGCTGCCGCAGAAAACTTACACTTATTCCGGGTACAACCACTGGCCGGCGCTGAAAGTTTTTCAAGATATGACCGGACCGTCGCTGCAAAGCATTTTAGACGTGGCCGGCTTAAAGGACAATGCGACTCTGCTCAGGTTGAAACCAACCGGCGGCAGGTTTGTGCACGCTGATTTCACCAGGGAACAGTTGCTGGAAGAACCCCGGTATTATTTCCCCGAGGGTGAAAATCCCGGCGATCTGGCGGATTGGCCGCCCATTCGCGGCGAGAAGGGAAAAATACCGGTGGAAACGATCATTGCTCTGAACGATTCCCAGGGCCGGATATGTTTTGGCCAGCGGGCGCCGAATGAACCCACCGGCGGTGATTGCGTGATGATTCAGGAAATGTGCAACGGGGGAGTCATTGAAGTGCTGACGGCGCCCCCGGCGCAATGGGAGGCGCCCACCGCCGATATCCCGTCCGGCACGGTTGCCCCGGGTACGAAAGTAACCCTGCGGAAGCCGGATGAGGCCGCGGATAATGTCATGGTGTACTACACCCTTGACGGAAGCGAACCTGATTATGGAAGCTATATATTTAACATCAGCTACCCCAGCTTCCGGCCGGAACTGAACAAGCCGGTGCCGATCAACGGCAATTTGATAATTAAGGCAAAAACCATCGGTTTCGGCAAATTAGACAGTGACACGGCAACTTTTCAATATAACATCGCCACAGGAACGGCAACGCCTGCTCTAGCCAGGGATTTTGCCGACATAGCAGGGCACTGGGCCGGGGACGACATTAAAGCTTTAGCGGAAAAAGGAATAATTGACGGGGTGACCGCCACGGAATTCAAACCGGAAGAAAAGATCACCCGCGCCCAATTTGCCAAGCTGCTGACCGCGGCTTTAAAGATCAAGGCCGGGCAGAATACGGGTATTTCTTTTGCGGACGTGCCCGCCGGGGCGTGGTATCACGATTACGTGGCGGCGGCAGTCAAGGCGGGACTGATCATGGGCTATAGCGACGACATTTTTGCTCCCGATGACAACATCACGCGGGAACAAATGGCGGTGATTATTTCCCGGGCGCTGAAAATGAAGTCGACGGCGGATCTGTCTCATAGTGTAACTGAGCAAATAATTGACAAGTTCAAGGATAAAGGGGATATATCGCCGTGGGCGGGAAATGAAATATACCTGGCGGTGTCTTGCGGCATAGTAAGCGGCGTGAGCGAAGACACCTTCGCCCCGCAAGTGACTGCCACCCGGGCGGAAACGGCGGCCATGATTTTGCGCTTAATGCGCTGGAGTGAAAAGCAATGAAGTTGAGAGGGCCCGAATTCAGACCTGGGCCATGGAAAGCCGTCGTCGTCGTAATGCTGCTGACCGCGCTGCTCAGCCTGTTGTGGGTTGCCGGGCCGGTCATGGCGAGCACCGGCTGCGGCACCGGCGTTGAAGGCGTGGCGGCCGACACGCTGACCATTAAGGTCGGCTATTTCGGCGGGCCCTATTACACGAAGAAGGTCTACACGCTTAGCGACCTGGACGCGCTGCCGCAGGTCAGGCAGGCCTATACCTTCATCGACAGCCTGCCGGCGGTGTGCGTGGACGCGGCCACGGGGGTCAAGCTGACCGATTTGCTGGAAGACGCCGGCATCGACGTAAACTCCGCGCAGAAATTTTATTTTTTTTCAACTGACGTCAAAAAGGGATGGTACCAGTGTTTAGACAAGTCTTTCCTGCTGGACACCCCCCGTTTCTATTATCCTAATCTGCCTGCAGGCTGGGATTACGAGACCGCCTCGTCCACACCCGAGGCGGTATACGGGGCGGTCCGGGTGGAGCCGCTCATAGCGTACAAGGACAACTGGCAACGGTTTGACGCCGCCCCGGATTTTAGCACTTACGATACCTCGACCAGGTTCAGGCTGCTGTTTGGTCAGAGCGACGCCGATGAGCATACTGCTCCCCAGTCTGTCAAATGGGTGCATGCGATCGAGGTGATGCTGGGCGGCACGCCGCCGGCCGGGGTCACCCTCGACCGGGACATGGTTAACCTCAAGGTCGGCAGCATGGTCCGGCTGAAGGCGACCGTGGCTCCGGATGAAGCCACGGACAAGACCGTGCGCTGGAGTTCCAGCGACACCGGTGTGGCCACGGTCGATAAAAACGGCCTGGTGACGGTTGTCGGCGAGGGTACGGCCACGATCACCGTGACCACTGTGGTCGGCAATTTGACGGCCGCCTGCGTCGTGAACGGTCCGGACCAGGATACTGGCGGGCAGGGTATTGCGTCAAACGACGCCGGTGAGACGCGGGGGACTCCTCCCGGGCCGCCGGAGTCCGCCCGGCGTTACCTGGCGGAAAAGGATGCGGCGGTTGCCGTTTCCATGGCCGCTGCGCCGGAACAATCGGGCTACCAGCCCTGGCGCGTATTCGAGATGTCGGCCGACGCCGTGCCCCTACGGCGGCAGGAGCAAAGCAAGGCGGGTATCTATGGGGCGGTTTTATTTATTATTCTGTTCCTTTTCGGGCTGGTCAGAAGATATAAGGAGTATTTAAGGGAAATAGCAACGTGACAGCTTTTGCGCCACAGCCGCGGCGTTTCGCTCCTGTCATTCTTTGCGGAGTGCCGCGATCTCTTCTTTGCTCAGTCCGGTCGTGAGGGAAATTTGTTCGTCTGTAAAATCTAATGATAGCATTTTTCTGGCAATGTCCAGCGCCTTTATTTTTTCTCCTTGCTCAATTCCTTGTTTGATTAAATACTCTTCGCTGGATACACGGTCCAGATACCATTTGCGCCTTTGTTGATAAGCTGCCCTGGCAAATTCGTCCGCGCTGGCCCGGGCGAGGATTTTTTCAGCCATTGCAATCACCTCGTTCCGTTTTTTAATGGTTTCGATCAGTCCCCGCTTTTTCATGTTTGCCGCGTCTTTGATAAAGATGAGCCATTCTTCCAAAGTGGTGAGGCCGGTGGCGTCAGCTTGGCCGGATAACTTGTTTAGCTGCAAGTAATGTATCTCCAGATCGCCCACCAGTTGGAAACCGCGCCGGCGTTCCCGGATGTCAAAGACACTGTGGTAGTGCTCATTTTCCCGGATCAGGTTGAAATCAAGGATATTGATGACAATGCAAGGATTGATCTCAAAGTAAGACTCGCCTGCTACAATTTGTTCGGCGTACATGGCGGACCAGTAGTAAAGGGAACGTTTGCGGTAGTTGTCCGTATTTCTGATTTGTATTTCAATATCCACCAGTTCGCCTTCGGCGGTCTTTACTTTAATGTCCATGATTGATTGTTTGGCATCATCAAAGGGTTTGTCAGTATAAGGGTTGAGGTAAATAATATCCGTAATTTGTTCATCCTCGTCCCGGTCCAGGATAGCGTTTAAAAGAGCTATTAAGACAGTTTTGCTCTCTTGTGAATTTCCGGCAAATATCTGTTTAAAGGCAAAGTCTATCTTGGGGTCCATTAATTTAATCCGGGTTTCGGACAAGTTGGTCCACATCCCTTTTCGTTTATATAGCAATATTGCAATATTGCTATATTAGTTATTATACCAAATTCCGGTGGATATAGTAAGCGCAACGAATATGTTTAAAAATAATTGCACCGCCCCCGTTGATTCTACTTTAGTAAGTTCTCCTGGCATGATTTTAGCCAGGAGAACAAAAAACCGCCCGCTATGCGGGTGGGATTCAATGCTTAAGCAAAGCAACACCTTTCTGCCTTCTGTTAAAATGATGAGTGTTCAAGCCATCAATAAAACAGAAGAAAGGTGTTGCTTATGGCAGAGAGTTTAGCACATACTAAATGGCTGTGCAAGTACCACATAGTGTTCATCCTAAATACCGAAGGAAAATAATATACAACGAGCTACGGGCAGATATAAAGGAGATAATTAAAGATTTATGTAAGTGGAAAGGTGTTGAAATAGTAGAGGGGCACATGATGTCTGACCATATCCATCTGTTGCTTAGTATTCCGCCGAAATATAGTGTGTCGCAGGTGATGGGGTACTTGAAGGGAAAAAGTGCGATGATGATTTTCGACAGGCACTCAAACCTGAAATATAAATTTGGCAACCGGCATTTCTGGGCCGAAGGATATTATGTCAGTATAGTAGGGCTGAATGAAAAAACCATAGCAAAGTATATACGCGAGCAAGATAAATATGATCAAATAATGGATAGAATTTCGACGAAAGAACTTGAGAACCCTTTTAAGGGTCCTGCCAAGTAATCAGTGCACATTGGCTTGAACGAAGTTTAAGCCAGCGTCATTTAGGCGCTGGCTAGTAATTAGCCCTTATAGGGCTCGTGCAAGCCACCCCATTTTGGGGTGGTCTTGACTAGATTTTGAAACAATATAACAATATGCGCGACGCAGCGATTCTTGCTTGAATAAACTACGTTGCAACGTGATTATACGGGCCATGGATTGACAATTATGTGATGAGGATTTATATTATGTGCATTAATGCAGCCAGATTCAGGCTGCTGGAGGCGTTTTATGAGCGGGCGGCAAAAATGGGACGGGATGTGAAATTCACTGACGGATGCTGTGGTGGCGCGGGGACTGACTTATCAATACCGGCCGGGCGGTCCCTTCATATTAAATAACATCAGTTTTCAGGCAGGCCGGGGAGAAATAGTGGTAGTGGCCGGCTTGAGCGGCTGCGGCAAGAGCACCCTGTGTTTTTGCCTGTGCGGAGCCATCCGCCACAACCGGGACGGCGTGCTGGCGGGGGAAGTGCTGCTCAACGGCAAGAACGTGCGGGAATTGAGGGCGGCCGGCCTGGCGCTTGAGGTGGGCATGGTCTTTCAGGACCCCGACACGCAGCTTTTTTCGCCGACGGTGGAAGATGAAATTGCTTTTGCCCCGGAGAATCTTTGTCTGCCGCCCGGCCGTATCCGCGAGCGAGTAGAGCATGTGCTGGATCTCCTGGGGATTGCCGCTTTAAGGGAGGCGAATCCTTACCGGCTTTCCGGCGGCGAGAAACACCTGGTGGCTTTGGCGGCGGTGCTGGCGCTTGACCCGCCGGTGCTGCTCCTGGATGAAGTAATGTCCAGTCTTGACAGCGCGGGCAGGAAGAAAGTGGCGGCCGTTCTGGAAAGACTCCGCGGCGCGGGGAAAACCATCATTGCCGTGGAGCACGACCTGGAGGCGGTTGATTTTGCCGACCGGTTGATGGTGATGGAAAAAGGGGCGCTGCTTCGTTATGGCCGGACGGAAACGCTTCTTGCCGACCGGGATTTTATGGGAGAGAAGTTATGGCATTCTTGGAACTAACCCGGGTTTCTTTTTCCTATCCCAAGCGCGGCAGGCGCGTGCTGACGGAAATCGACCTGGCGCTTGACCGGGATGAGATAACGGCTATCGTCGGGCCGAACGGCGGCGGCAAGACCACCTTGACCAAGCTGATGATCGGGGTTTTGCAGCCGTCCGGGGGACAGATCCGCCTGGACGGCCGTCCTCTGGCGGGATATTCGCTGGGGGAAATCGGCCGCCGCGTCGGCTACGTTTTTCAAAATCCGGACGTGCAGCTTTTTTGCGGCACGGTGGCCGAAGAGATAGGTTTCGGCTTGACCAACCGGGGTTATAAGCCGGAAATGGTGGAGGAAAGGATTCAGTTCTACCTGGATTATTTTGAACTGGGGGTCTATCGCAATGTCTTTCCCCTGCACTTGAGCCGGGGGGAAAAACAACGGCTGGCCATAGCCGCCGTGCTGGCCAACGAGCCTTTGTTCCTGATCCTGGACGAGCCCACCGCCGGCCTGGACGCTTACCGGAAAAAGCTGCTGGCGGATTATTTGCAAAAAATTGCCCGGCTGGGCAGAGGCATGATCCTGGTCAGCCATGACGAACCCTTTGTCGGCAGAATGGCGGAACGGGTGGTCGCCTTGAAAGACGGCCGGATCCAGTCGGACAGCGGGCGGAAAGGAAACGCTGCCTATGAAGCTTGACCCCCGGACCAAAATGGTGATGGTTGTTTGCCTCTCAGGCCTGGCCTTGCTTTATAACACGCCGGGACAACTGCTCCTGGTGTTTGCGGTTACTGTGGCGCTGTTAATGATTTTTCATTTTGAGCTTAGTGTTATCGGGGATTATCTAAAACCGTTTTTATCCTTGATGCTGTTTCTTTTGGTAATCCAGTGCGTCTTTTCGCCGGGGGGCGAGGTGCTGCTGGCCGCGGGGCCGGTGCCGTTGATTACCACCGGGGGCTTGAGCATGGGGGTTTGTGTCGTTTTGCGCATTATGACGGTTGCCGCCGCCGCCATGCTGTTCACGACGTTCAGCTCCAGGGACTTTATCCTGGGCCTGGTGCAGTGGAAAGTTCCTTATGAACTGGCCTTCATGGTTTCCATCGCGCTTCGTTTTTTGCCGGTTTTCCGGGATGAATTGAGCAACGTGGTTACCGCGGTCCAACTGCGGGGAGTTGAACTGAAGAAGGTCCCCTGGAGGGAAAAGATGGCGTTGTACCGGCGCTTGTTTTTTCCCGTGGTTTACGGGACCATGCTCAAGGCTCAACAACTGGCGGTGTCCATGGAGGCCCGCGGCTTCAGGGTTTATCCCCGGCGCACTTACCTCAGGCGGCTGAATTTGCTTGGCGCCGATATTGCAGTAATGCTGGTTTGCCTGGTGAGCACCATTATGCTTATCGCGCTGCATTTCACTTGAAGCCAGGTTGTCAAAAAGAGCCAATTAACGCGGCTTTGAGGATTGGGAGGCCTTTTTTATTATCTGTGAAACAAGCACCGATTAATCAGGAACGACGTATATTAATAAAAAAATAGGGAGGTTATAAGCAGTATGGAAGCTAAAGCGGAAGGTTTGGGCGGTATTGGTTTAATATTCCTGGTTTTCATCTTGCTGATTTTCGGTTGCTTCTGTTTCTTTATTTAACAGGTAAAAGCAAAATGAAAGGCTTCCATACCGGAAGCCTTATTGCTCGTTATACCGTTCACTAAATGCCCTTTTCCCCGATATGCGCGATAAGGTCGATAATCCTGTTGGAATAGCCCCATTCATTATCATACCAGGCCACTATATTGATCATGCTGCCGTCAATGACCAATGTGGACAAGGCGTCAATGGTAGCCGAGTGCGGATTGCCGTTGTAATCGTGTGAAACGAGAGGGAGCCCGCTGTAAGCGAGAATCCCTTTTAATTTGCCTGCCGCCGCGGATTTAAGCGTTTCATTAATCTCTGCCGCGGTGGCCGTCCGGGTAATTTCAGCGGCAAGCACTACTGTGGAAACGTTGGGAGTCGGCACACGCATGGAAAGGCCGTTCAGCTTGCCTGCTAGTTCCGGTATGACCAGCGCCACCGCCTTGGCCGCACCGGTAGTGGTAGGGATGATGGACATGGCCGCGGCCCTTGCCCGGCGCAAATCTTTGTGCGGCAAATCCAGAATTTGTTGATCGTTGGTGTAAGAATGGATGGTAGTCATTTGACCGTGCAAAATGCCGTACCCGTCGTGAATGGTTTTAACGATGGGCGCGAGGCAATTTGTGGTGCAGGAAGCGTTGGAAATGATCCGGTGCCGGGCCGGATCGTACTTGTCCTCGTTTACCCCCATGACAATGGTGATATCTTCATTTTTGGCCGGGGCGCTGATCACAACTTTTTTAGCGCCGCCGTGAAAGTGTTTTGAGGCGCTTTCGCGGTCGGTAAACCGGCCGCTGGATTCAACCACTATATCCACTCCATAATCGCTCCAGGGGATGGCGCCTGGTTCCGGAATGGCAAAGGCTTTGATCTCTTTGCCGTTAACCCGGAATTCTCTTTCCTCGTTCGCGTAAATATCGGCGTCAAGGTAACCATGCACCGAGTCGTACTGTAAAAGGTGCGCCATGGTGCAGGCGTTTGTCAGGTCGTTAACGGCTGCGATGTCGATATCCGTTCTTTTCATCGCCGCCCGGAAAACAGCGCGGCCTATGCGCCCGAAACCATTGACGCCAACTTTTAGAGACATGTCGGGACCCTCCCTTGAATAATATGCGGGCATTAAGCTTGCCATATAGGAAGTTTGCGCAATATATTTTCCTGCAGGCTTGTTTCAAAATCATTGGCATGTTGTTTTTTCTTATAGTTCCCAAGGTATATGAAAACTACTCGCGTTCAAATAATCTTGTTGAGACTGCCAAAGCTTGCGGACAACTTTGCTTACTATTAGTTAGGGGGAATGTGACGGAACGCAATGAAATGAGCAGCGGCCGTTTTACGGGGTAGAACGAGGGTGGACAAATATCCAGCCTTACCATAAAATAAACTATAAGGACAAACTAGGGGAGGTTTCACGTTCTGATGATTGAATGGCATAAGGAAAAAATTATCAAATGCGACCAAAAAGTTAATATTACGGCCGCCTTTGGATCAGAACTGGTGCTTGAGGGTTCAACGGCCATCCCCAATATATTATTGAAAATCTATAATAAAATCGGTATTTCCGACTTTCAGATGATCATGTTGATTCAAATGATCAGGCTTTATGTTGAGGAAAAAGAGCTTTATCCGAGTCCGGAGAAGCTGGCGGACTGCATGGAAGCCGATCCTGCCCGGATCGAAAAGGAACTGGCTGGCTTAATGGAAAAAGAGATTATCGCTGTCAGCGAATATTTTGACAGCGAACGGAAAGTAATTTTTGAAGGATAT
Organism: Pelotomaculum sp. PtaB.Bin117; assembly: GCF_002067195.1. Lineage (NCBI taxonomy): Bacteria > Bacillati > Bacillota > Clostridia > Eubacteriales > Desulfotomaculaceae > Pelotomaculum > Pelotomaculum sp. PtaB.Bin117. The sequence goes on from NZ_MVQM01000098.1 coordinate 17,145, forward strand.
GATTTTGAACCTCTTTTTCTAAAGATTTCGGATATATGGGCGGGAATCCGGGCAAAGGATATCGAAGAGTCTGAAAGGCTATTGAGAATTACGGTCGACGGCCGCGATTTTGACGACAAAAAGTTTGATGACAGCGCGGCCGCCCTGATTCCGATATTTGAAAATGAATTCGGCCGGGCTCTGTCTCCGTTGGAAATTGAACAAATTGAACAGTGGGCGGAGGAAAGAGATCCCAGGCTGGTTGTTGAAGCTTTGAAGCAAGCTGTCTTAAGAGGCAAGCATAACTTCAAATACATTAACACTATCTTGATGGGCTGGAAAAAGAACAACCTGAGGACCCTGGAAGAAGTCGCGGATTATGACCGGGAATTTCAGAGCCGCCGTTCAAGCCGTACCGGCCAGGGGGGCGAAACTGGAAAAGGCGGCCTGAATAAAGCCGACAGAAACAACTCCCGGAAAAAAGCTTTCATTAAAACGCTGTACATATAAAAACGCTGTACATATAGGTATTATTTAAGGAAGATGAGGTAGGAAATATTGGGAAAGGCTTGCGATCTGTGCGGGGACCGCGGAATTATCCTGCAGGGAGATGTGGCGGTGCCCTGCAGCTGCGGCAGGCAAAAAGCTATCGCGAGGCTTTTTAGAAATTCCTGTTTGCCCCAAAAGCTTTTAAATTGTTCATTAGCCAATTTTAACTTCAAGTATTACGCCAGAGACTGTGTGGATGAAAGCAAGGGGATTTCTTATTATGAGCTCGCGCAGCTGGCATATCAGGCCGCCAAAAAGTTTATTGCGAAATTCTTGCAGGAACCCCGCACGGATGGACTGATGTTTACCGGCCAGGTGGGGAGCGGCAAAACTTTTCTCGCCTGCAGCATTGCCAACGCTTTATTGAAAAGGGGCAAAACGGCCCTTTTTGTGGTTGTGCCCGACCTGTTGGATCAGATCAGGTCGACATATGATATTGCGCGCAATGCCGGCGATTACACTGAGTTTGATCTGGTGGAAACCGCCAGGCAAGTGCCCTTGCTTATTCTGGATGATCTGGGCGCGCACAACTATACGGAGTGGTCAAGGAACAAAATTTATTCCATCATCAATTACCGCTTGAACCACTGCCTGCCGATTATTGTAACAACCAATATCACACCGGAGGATCTGGAAGAATACCTGGGGGAAAGGACTACTTCACGGCTGCTGGAGATGTGCAAGCCTTACCGCCTGCTGGTGGATATAGATATCCGCGCTGTTCAGCGCAAAGAAAGAGATTGAAAATCCCGCCCTTGCTCATGAGGACGGGTTTTTATTTAACATCGGTTTTTTAACTGTTGATTGTTCTCGCGCAGCATTTGCCGCACCTCGTCCCATAGTTCCCCGGCCTGTTTTGACACTATGGGATGAACAGGCCTGTGCCGGTTCAATAAAATCCGTTCCAGCCACCTGGCTGATTCATAATACCTGCCGGTTCTGAAATATAAAACGGCAATTAAGTATGTGATATTTAGTTCTTTCTGTATTTCTTGGAAAATTTCATTGTTATAAGCGGACACAAGGGATGAGAGCGCCTTTTCAATATAATCCGATTCTTTCGCCGGGTTGTTCTTATAACGGTACAGCCAGGCTATCTTTAAATACAACATTCCTTTTGTTGAGCCTTGAGCCGGCTTTCCTTGAAGCGCCAATAAGGCCAGCAGGAAAGTTTCCACTGCTTGATCCAGATTGCGGACGCCGCTGTAGTCTCTCGGCGGGCGATCAGGCAAAAGTTTTTCCAAACGCGATTTTATCGTTTTACGCTGCTCATCGCTCAAGCGCATCTTTTGGATCTCTTCGGTGTAAGCAAAACCGCAATGGGAACAAACCATTACTTCGTAATTAAGCGGGTTGACGGAATCATAGTATTTGCAGTAATCATTATCCATGTGGGTCATGCGCAGGTACTTGGACCTGACCTTTGGTGATTCGAATCTCTTGCCGCAAAGTGGGCAGACAGTTTTTACATAATACAGCATATCCTTTTCTTTAATATTTATTTCAGCTTTTTTCGCGCTGTCCTCGAATGTATCTTCACTAATATTTTCCAAATATTGCTCTAATGTTTCGGCGAGCACACTGTGCTTGCCTTTGCTTTTAAAGGCGAACGTATTTTTCCCCTCCGGGCACCGTTCTGCAGCCGTGTTCATATTATCACCTGCCAACTGAATTAATATGACTAAATTTTACTTTTTATTTGTCATGTTTTCTGTGACCGTTGTCACATAACAGCGGCAGATGAAATTTAAGCGTCGCCAAAGACCCTGGAGGAAATGGGCGCCATTTTTGAGAGAAGTATTTTTTTAAGGGGAAATGGTAATAATTTCAGGAAGAGTAAATAAATTTAACCTGATAAAGAAAAATGCATACAAACTTGATAGATGTGCAGAATATTTTTTGGATTCGGGAAAGGAGGAGAAAATGAGTAAATATGTTCCAAGACTTGCCGTAAACTTTTTTAAGGCAACGTTGTTAGCGTTAGCGTCATTGGCGGTATTGACCATCGCCCTGCCGCGCGGCGAGTGTTTTCAGAACACAGGTGCTCAAATTACGGACCAGTCCGATTCCACGTTAAATTGCATTGTGCAGGAGGGTGATACCTTATCTGATATCGCGTGCCGCCGTCAGGTGTCGGTCCGTGAACTGATGAAGGTCAACAATTTGACCGGTAGTTTAATCATACCCGGGCAAGTGTTGATTATGCCTGAAAAATCAAAGAGTGAAGAATCATTATCCCGTGGTGATGTTTCCAGGGAGGATTTAATGCTTCTGGCCAGGCTGATTCACGCCGAGGCGAGAGGAGAAAGTTTCGAAGGGCAGGTTGCCGTCGGCGCTGTGATTTTGAACAGGCTGGCCAGCCCGCATTTTCCGAAAACAATCCGGGAAGTAATATATCAGAAGAGCAGCCGGGTATATCAGTTCTCGCCGGTAGGAGACGGTTCCATCAACCTTGAGCCTAATGAAAAGGCGATGCAGGCTGCCGTGCAGGCGCTGCAGGGAACAGATCCGACTGGTGGAGCGTTGTTCTTTTACAACCCGGACATCAGCAGGGACCAATGGATACGAACCCTACCGGTGATAATCAGGATCGGCAATCACGTGTTTGCCTCAGTCACCACGTAAGGGAAAAAAAGGGGGTCAGGCTTTACTTTGTGAGATTCTAGAATCTCACAAAGTAAAGCCTGACCCCGCGGGAGGCGGCCTTAACTGGTCGCCTCTGTTTTTTTCGGGAAGCTTAAACCTTTAATTTTGATGTTTACTTCTTTAACCTGAAGACCGGTCATATTCTCCACCGCTGTTTTAATTTGACGCTGCAGCCTGCCGGCGACCTCGTGCAAAGCGCAGCCGAAAGAGAGCGTGGGCGAAATATCTATCGTAATAACGCCTTCCTGCTCAACTTTTACGTTAATCCTTCCGGTGCCGGCGACATTCTCGACAGACCGGGCGGCATGGCTGACAATAGCGCTTATGGCGCTGTCGGCTATGGTTAGCTTTCCGTTGGATGTAAATGTTGGCCGTATAACGGATTGCTCAAGCCAATCCTTCTTGCCGGGTGTTCCTTTTTTCCTTAGAAAAACACGGAGCGGGTCCACCAGGATGCCCGGGAAGCTTTTTTTCACTTCCAGAATAGGGGCGGGGATAACATGCCTGCTGAACCTTGTCCGGTGGAACTTGGCTTTTCTAATTTCCTTTTCACTGGCGATTTCTTCGATTTTCGTTATATTTGACGGCTGCGGCAGTTCAAGCCGGCCGGCGATGCGCTGAACCATACCGACAGATGTGCCTAAAATCAACACTTTTTCCGGGGCGACCCGGGAAAGCGTTGATTTTATTTCTTGCGCCTGCCGGTTATCCATAAATAGAGCCGCTTTTATCGCGCCTATTCTGGTAGGCTGGCGTTTGGCCGATGAACCGGCGATAATCCGGTTGCCTTGAATCAGCAGGCCGTCGTCGATGATGGCCTGCGCTCCAAGTTTATTGGCTACAATGGCGGCCCGGTGGCTTTTGCCCGTGCCGCTGGGGCCGACTAGAGCATAGACTTCCAAAAAAGAGCACCAACTTTTTTTCAAGTAGTCAGAATTCAGGAGTTAGGATTCAGGATTCAAAATTCAAAATGCTTTTTAAATAATAAACCTTTTTAGGTTTCGATTCTGACTCCTGAGTACTGTTCCTTTAGCATATGCATTCAAGTGCCATAAGTCAAGAAAAAACAGAAAATGCTGCAAAAAGTTACCGATTAAGCTTATCCAGCCGTTTTTTTATTTCCGCTTCCAAACCGTTGACGGAAGGTTTATAGAACTCTTTGCCTTTAATATTACCCGGCAGGTATTGCTGCTTGACGTAATTGCCCGGGTAATCGTGCGGGTACTTGTAGCCCCTGCCATGGCCCAGCTCAGACGCGCCTTTATAGCCGGTTCCCCTTAGATGAGGCGGGACAGGTTCAGCCCTTTCGGTCTCCACCTCTGAAAGCGCCTTGCTGATTCCCGCGATGACAGAATTACTCTTAGGGGCGGTGGCAAGATAAAGAGCAGCCTCGGCCAGGACGATTCTTGCTTCCGGCATGCCGATCCGCTCTACGGCGAGAGCAGCGGAGGTTGCCACCACCAGAGCCTGGGGATCCGCCAGACCTACGTCTTCAGCGGCGTGGATCATAATCCGGCGGCTGATGAACTCGGGGTCTTCCCCCGCGTACAGCATCCTCGCCAGCCAGTAGAGCGTGGCCTGCGGATCGGAACCTCTCATGCTCTTGATAAATGCTGATATAACATCGTAATGCTCATCAGTCCGGTTATATTTTAATACTTTTTTCTGAATGGCTTCTTCCGCCACGGCCAGAGTAATGCGCCGGACCCCGTCCGCCCCCGGTGGAGTGGTCAAGACAGCCAACTCAAGGGCGTTCAAGGCAGCCCTGGCGTCACCGTTGGCCACTTCGGCCAGGTGAGCGAGTGCCTCCCGGCAAACGTCCGTCCGGTACCCGCCCAGTCCCCTTTCTTGATCTTTTAAGGCTCTTGCCAGGAGGCGTTTTAACGCTTTCCCGGTGAGAGGTTCGAAACGGTAAAGCTGAGAGCGGGACAGGAGCGGACGATTAACGGAAAACATGGGATTTTCGGCTGTCGACCCGATTAAAGTGAGCAAGCCGCTTTCCACAAAAGGGAGGAGGGCGTCTTGCTGAGCCTTGTTGAAGCGGTGAATCTCATCAATGAATAAGACGGTTTTTTCGTCATATAAGGAACGTCTTTCCTGGGCTTCGTTGACTACCCGCCTGATGTCGGCTACGCCGGCCATCACCGCGTTGATAATGACAAACCGCGCTTTGGTGATTCCGGCGATAAGCAAGGCCAGGGTGGTTTTACCCGTGCCGGGCGGGCCGTAAAATATCGCCGACATCAGCCTGTCCGTCTCAATTGAGCGCCTCAACAAGGTGCCGGCTCCCACGACAGCGTTTTGCTCTTCAAATTCCGCCAGAGATGCGGGCCTCATCCGGGTGGCCAGAGGGGCGGTCATTTTCATGTTTTTTTCCATGGCTTGTTTGAAAAGATCCATCAGGCTTCTCCTAAAAACATATGGGCGAACTCCTGGTCCGCCCATAGATCTTTTGATTAGTATGCCAATATTTTGAAGTAATAATTTACTCTATAGATGTTTAGTCAACCAGCGAAGAATTTCATCTTTACTCTTGTAGCCTACGGAGCGCTCAACTTCCTTGCCTTCCTTAAAAATAATCAAAGTCGGAATGCTGCTGACTTTTAAACTGCCCGGGACGCCCTGGTTTTCGTCTACATTGAGCTTGCCTACCTTGACTTTGTCTTTAAATTCCGTCGCAACTTCTTCTACTATCGGGGCAATCATTTTACATGGTCCGCACCAAGCTGCCCAAAAATCTACTAGAAAAGGCATATTGGTCTCATTGATTACCTGATTAAAATTATTATCTCCCAAAGCAAGGATTATTTCGCTGGCCAATTGACTCTCCCCTTCCATGATAAAATTCAAATTTTCTTTTTCTCTAGGTAACAGGGTAGCCGGTAAATGAGCACTTAGAATGGTAGAATAATAGCTTGTGGCGATATCTATTACTTATAACTTCTATCAACCTTAATTATAATTTCATGCAAAACGTCTTGTCAATTACTAACATTAATCATTCTGCGATTTAATTTGACAACAGATAAACATATTATCAAAAATTCAGCGTCTTTCCGGTAAATCAAAGGGTTTTCAGTCAAACCGAAAACCGTGCAAGTTAATAAAAACCCCACTCATGCCGTGAACACCCAAAGTTCGAACCTGTTCTCACAGGTGGGTGCCCTCCTGAATGATTTTCGCTTCCTCAACTGGGAGGCATGCAAGCCACATCCAGAGTCCGGGCTCCCTTTTTTATGGTGTTGGCTCAAAACTTCAAGGTGGGTCACGCACATAGCAGGGTATTTTTTTTACACATTTATGTTAGCACATCGGCTATCCATTTACAAGGGCCACTTGTGAACCTCTTTTTTCCGGAGTATGCCGTACCGGCTTAAGTTGCCCTATTAGTTTTAGCTCCTGGGGGGTTGCTTTTTATGTTCAGTTTAATGTTTAATTCTTTCAACTGTGCGGGTGAGACGTTACCCGGCGCCAAGTTCATTAGATCAGTAGCGCTTTGTGTTTTGGGAAAAGCGATGACGTCCCGGATAGTATTTTTCTTAGCCAGCAGCATGATTAACCGGTCCAATCCAAAAGCAATGCCGCCGTGCGGCGGAGTGCCGAATTCAAAGGCTTCCAGCATGAACCCGAATTTTTCCATCGCTTCACTTGCACCGATGCCGATGGCCGCGAACATTTTTTCCTGGATATCCCTGCGGTGAATCCGGATACTGCCGCCGCCCACCTCCACGCCGTTTAGAACGATGTCGTATGCCTTGGCACGGGCCTTTCCGGGTTCGGATTCCAGCAAGGGAATGTCGGCTTCCCTTGGTGATGTGAAGGGGTGGTGCATCGCCACATAACGTCCTTCCGCCTGGTCATAGTCCAGCAGGGGAAAGTCAACCACCCACAGGAAGTTATAGGTGTTTTCGGGGATCAGGCCGAGACGCTCGCCCAAGTGCAGCCGCAGAGCACCCAGTGAGTCGGCCACCACCTGCGGCTTGTCCGCCACAAAAAGCAAGAGATCCCCTGGTTTGCCCGCCAGCCGGCTGATGATGGCGCCAAGTTCCTGCTCGTTGAAAAACTTGGCAAGGGTTGACTTGACCCCGTCCTCAGTAACGATAAAGTAAGCTAAACCCTTGGCCTTGTAAATTGCCGCGAAAGCGATCAGGTCGTCAATTTCCTTCCGGCTGAAAGAGCCGCAACCGGAGGCGTTTATCCCCTTGACCTGTCCGCCGCCGTCCACGACTGATGAAAAAACCTTGAAACCGCACCCTGCCGCGATATCGGAGATATCTTTTAATTCAAGCCCAAAGCGGGTGTCCGGTTTGTCTGAGCCGAAGCGATCCATCGCTTCCTGGTAGGAAAGCCTGGGGAACGGGCGGGGTACGTCCAGGCCGATTGTTTCACGGCACATCCGCGCTACCATTTCTTCCATCAGGCTCAGAATATCATCTACATCCACAAAAGACATTTCTATATCGATTTGGGTGAATTCGGGTTGCCGGTCCGCCCGGAGGTCTTCGTCCCGGAAACAGCGGACGATTTGGAAATATTTGTCCAGACCGGACACCATCAGAATTTGTTTATAAAGCTGCGGCGACTGCGGCAGGGCATAGAACTTGCCGGGGTTGACCCGGCTCGGCACCAGATAATCCCTGGCCCCTTCCGGAGTGCTCCTGGACAGCATCGGGGTTTCTATTTCCAAAAAACCATTTTCATCAAGGAAGTCACGGACCGATTTGGCAACGCGGTGGCGCAGGATCAGCGCCTCTTGCATTTCCGGCCGGCGCAGGTCGAGATAACGGTAGCGCAGCCGTACGTTTTCATCTACATCAACGCCGTTTTCAATATAAAAAGGCGGTGTTTTGGCCCGGTTTAAAATGCGCAGTTCTTGGGCGAGCACCTCCACTTGCCCTGTTGCCAGATTAGGGTTGGCGGTGCCTGCGGGACGCACCCGCACCATTCCGGATACCGCCAGCACATATTCGTTGCGCACGCTCCCGGCTTTGTCGAAAGCTTCTTTGTGCAGATCCGGACTGAACACTACCTGCACCAAACCCGACCGGTCCCTGAGGTCGACAAAGATCAAGCCGCCGTGGTCGCGCCTGCGCTGCACCCAACCCATCAAAACAACCTGCCGGCCGGCCTGTTCACTGCGCAAAACGCCGCAATAATGGCTGCGCTTCCACTCATTCATAAAATCAATCACATTAAAACCTCCCAATTATGTGTAAGATGTATTCTGACATTGTTGCGCCGGGGTCTGAAAGTATCAAGGAAGACGCGGTGCATGCCGCATTTTAGCCTGCAGATACTTGATTACTTCCCCCATGGCCACGGTTGCCTGCTCTTGCGCGTCCATATCCCTTACTACGGCGGTATCGCTTTTCAGTTCCTCTTCGCCGATGATGACTGCGAACCTCGTCCCGGCTTTGCCGGCGTATTTCATTTGCGCTTTAAGACTGCGGTTCAGGTAGTCCTTGTCGGCGGAGATGCCGGCGCGGCGGATTTTAAACAGGAGGTGAAAAGCTGTATGCTCCGCCGCTTTCCCTGCTGTAACCACGAACACGTCCAAGCCCGGTGACCTTGGTATGGCGCAGCCCTGGTTTTTCATGGCCAGAATGATCCGTTCCAGGCCAAGCGCGTAGCCGATACCCGGAGTGGGAGGGCCGCCGCAGGTTTCCACCAGACCGTTGTACCGCCCGCCGCCGCCGATGGAACTCTGGGCGCCGATGTCCGGCGCCATTATTTCAAAAGCCGTGTGTGTGTAATAATCCAGACCGCGCACCAGCCGGCGGTCTACTATATAAGGCAAGTGCAGCAAATCAAGATGTTTTTTTACTGATGCGAAGTGTGTCAGACAGCTGTCGCAAAGACAGTCAATAGTTGTCGGCGCTTCCGCGCCGAGCTCGCTGCAGCGGCTTTCTTTACAATCAAGGATGCGCAGCGGGTTTTTTTCATATCTCTCCCGGCAGTTCGGACAAAGGCTGGCAAGCCTGGGGCGGAAAAAGTCCTGTAATTGCCGGCGCAGATGCGGGCGGCAGGCCGGGCAGCCGACACTGTTGACATGCAATGCCAGGTTTTTGAGGCCGATTCTGCCATAGAAATCCATGCTCATGGCGATTACTTCAGCGTCAACCGCCGGGTCGTGCGAACCGAACACTTCAACCCCGAATTGGTGAAACTGGCGGTAACGGCCGGCCTGAGGGCGGTCGTAACGAAACATCGGCCCGGTGTAATACAACTTGACCGGCTGCGATCCGGCGTACAGCTTGTCTTCCAGGTAGGCCCTGACGGCGGACGCCGTGCCTTCGGGCCGCAAAGTGACGCTGCGCTCTCCCCGGTCGATGAAAGTGTACATCTCTTTTTCCACAATATCAGTGGTGTCACCCACACCGCGCAAAAACAACTCCGTATGTTCGAAAATCGGCGTCCTGATTTCCGCATAGCCGTATTCGCCGCAGATGTGGCGCAGCTGCCTTTCAAGGTATTGCCATGTTTCGACCTCGCCGGGCATGATATCGTTGGTGCCGCGCGGCCGCATTGTCAGCATGATATTCTCCCCTTTCAAAAGCGAAAACCGCCCCCGGTCAATGCTTGACATTGCCAGGGACGGGTTGTTAACCGTGGTGCCACCCTGTTTGGATAATATTAAATACTATCCCTTTAAGCCCGTAACGGCGGCTTCCGGGCCAGTCTACCGGCACATTGACATTGTGCTTTCGGTGGCCGCTCCCGGGAGTTTTTCAATACCTGCTTTTGCGGAAGGTTTTCAGTCTGCGGCCCTCCGTCCCTGTCAAAAACGAGTGATATTTACTCGGCCCGGTCATCGCTTTCATTTACCTGAGCATCATTTTATGCAATATAGACGCTTTTGTCAATTCAGACATCTTTTACTTCAGATATCAAAACAATCTAAAAATTTAAAAATATTAAAATAGTTATTGACACGTGATATCCAGAATTAGTATTATATTAATATACCAAACGGTTGTCGCAGAGAGGTTAATAAATATGTCTACATCATCTGAAGAACGTCATGCTGAAATTATGGATACGGCGATTAAATTATTTCGTAAAAAAAACTATCACGGCACATCAATGCAGGATATCGCCGAAGCGGTCGGGATCTACCGGGGAAGCCTTTACCATTATATCAACAGCAAAGAAGAAATACTGTACCACATTGTTGAACGGCCGGTTTCTAAAGGTGTCAAGTATCTAAAAAAGATTCAATTGGAAGATCTGCCGCCGGCGGAAAAGCTGCGCCGGGCTATGGAATACCATGTCAGGTATTCGACGGAGCATCAGGCGGTGGTGGCCATTATGCTTGAAGACACCAAGCATTTGTCTGAAGAATGTCAAAAGCAGATTCGCGAGGCGCAGAAAAAATATGAGGATACTTTCCTTAATATCATTAGAGAAGGTATTCAAAAGGGAGATTTCAAAAAATTAGATCCCAAGGTCGTTACTTTTGCAATTTTGGGTATGACCAACTGGATGTACCGATGGTTTGATGTTGATGGAAAACTGTCGGCCGGTGAAGTCACTGAGCTTTTTCTGGATATGATTTTGAACGGGCTGTTAGTTGAATAAGTAAATTTTAAAATATGGGTGGAAATGAAACAGAATTTGCAACGAACGTTTAATTTTTATTGTTTGATTATTTTAATAATACTGTAAAATTTATAAATTCAAAAAGAAACTATCATTAATTAGCACACTCCTGTTCCTAATGATTAAAGGTAAATTAACGGGAGAGATTACAATGAATAGTGAAATGAATTATGAAATGATTATGGAAAATAGTTTAAGTTCAGTAACTGAGGGACTGAATATCGGCAATTTCGCAGTTGACAAGTTGTGCCGGATAGTTAAAGCTAACAAAATTGCCGGAGAAATTTTAATAAAAGAAAAAATCCAGGGTATGAATGTACTGCAGGTTATTCATAATGAGTTTAAGGAGCTAAATTCAATTTTCCAGGATTCTTACGACGGTATTAGTATAGTCAATATGAATGGCGTAGTAACACGTTTGAATAAAGCTTTTGAACGGGTTACCGGTTTAAAAATTGAAAAAGTTCTGGGTGTCAACCTCTACGATGTGCAGAAAAAAGGTCACTATTTTGACCCGGATGTGGCGCTGAAAGTGTTGGAAACGGGCAAGCCGGTAACCATCCTGCAAAAACTTGCCAGCGGAAAGGAAATAATGGCAATCGGTAATCCGGTTTTCAACAATAAAGGTGAAGTAGTCAGGGTGGTAGTAAACTTCAGGGATATTACCGAATTGAGGCAACTTCAGGAGGAACTGAGGCAGACCCAGGAATTAAATGCCCAGTATCTGTTTGAGATGGAAAGTTTAAGAGAAAGATATACCAAAGAGCATTGTGTGATTTTTAAAAGCAAAGAGATGGAAAAAATCATCGAGTTGGCCACAAGGGTTTCTATAGTGGAGAGTCCCGTCCTCATTCAAGGAGAGTCCGGGGTCGGCAAGGAAATAATTGCGAACATGCTTCACAACCTGAATCCGAAAAGAAGAAAACACCCGATGGTCAAAGTGAATTGCGGCGCAATTCCTCAGGAATTAATGGAAAGCGAATTTTTCGGGTATGAATCCGGTGCTTTTACAGGAGCCAGCAAATCTGGGAAACCGGGCTATTTTGAATTGGCAAACAAAGGCACAATCTTCCTTGATGAAATAGGCGAACTCCCGCTGGGTTTACAGGTCAAGCTATTACGTGTCCTGCAGGGGCAGGAAGTTACCAGGGTCGGCGGGGTAAAAACAATTAAGGTTGATGTTCGGGTAGTGGCTGCCACTAACAGGGACTTGGAGCCGATGGTCAAAGAAAATTCCTTTCGGGAGGACCTTTTTTACCGTATTAATGTCATTCCCATCCGGATTCCATCCCTGCGGGAGCGCAGGGATGATATCACTCCCTTGCTCTTCCATTTTCTTGATATTTATAATAAAAAATATAACCTGAAAAAAAGCTTGTCAGATGAAGTGGTTGATTACCTGACAAGGTATGACTGGCCGGGGAATGTCAGGGAACTTATTAATTTAATCGAAAGGCTTGTTGTAACTACCGACATTCAGCAAATAACTTTAGAAAGCCTCCCGCAAAAGTACCGTATTGAAAAAAATGACAATTTGTATCGAGTAAAACAGATGAACTTGACGGTAGCTGTTGAGGAGTTGGAAAAGTTTCTGGTTACCCGGGCTCTAAATTTGCACAAGAGCACTTATAAGGCTGCCAAGGTGCTGGGCGTCAGCCAAAGCACGGTTGTCCGCATGGCTAAGAAATATAAGCTTACCAGTTCAAATTGCTAATTTTTCCATATTATTATTAACAGTTCCGAAGCGGACAAAAACGGTAGTTCCGCGGGGATCTGTTTCTATATCGATGACGGCGTTATGCCTGGCGGCGATGCTGTAACAAACGGCAAGACCTAAACCTGTGCCGTTGTCCTTTGTTGTGAAAAACGGCGTGCCAATCTTTTCAAGCACTTGCGGCTCAATCCCGGAACCTTGATCCCGTACCGATAAAACAGCCGTGTCACCATCCGTTGACGTGCACAAGGTTAGTTTTCCACCCGCTGGCATTGCTTCAAGTCCGTTGCGCGCAAGGTTGAGAATAAGCTGGCGTATTTCTTTCTCGTCCATGAGCAAATCAGGAGTTTCCGCCAAATCTGTTTCTATATACTTGTCAGCATTCAGGGCGTCTGCTTGAATCAAAGGAAATAGGGTTTGCACAATATAATTTAAATTATGCAGTTTTAAATCCACCGGCTTGTTTTTTGCCATGGAGAGGAATTCCGTAATGATTGAATTAGCCCTGTCCAGTTCACTGATCATTAAATTAAAGTAATCTTTATAAATGGCGAGTTCCTTTTTTCTATCAATCATTTGCAGAAAACCACGTACGGTGGTCATCGGATTTCTGATTTCGTGGCCAATACCCGCGGCCATTTCTCCCACCAGATTCAGACGCTCCAGTCTGGCCATCTCTTTTTCCATTTTCCTGCTTTCAGTGACATCATTACCTATGACTAGCAGACATTGCCTGCCGCCAAGCTCAATCATTTCCACCGATAACAGACACAAACTAATCTCACCCGCTTTGTTGCACAACTCAATTTCCATGTTGCGCACGCTTCCCTGCTCCATGACGGCCTGCAACATGTTGGCGCGGTCCAAGGGATCCGTGTATAAATGTAAATCCGTTGCTGAATTGCCGATAACCTCTTGGCGGGAATAACCGGTAGCGCGAAGAAAACTGTTGTTCACGTCAATGAATCGTCCGTCTTCAATGGTAGATATGGCCATTGGATATGGACTGCCGTTAAAGGCTTTAGAGAAACGTTCCTCTGATGAACGCAGCATCTTTTCAGTTCGTTTGCGCCAAGTGATGTCAACGCAGTTTCCCAGTATGGCCGGTTTCTTTTGATACTGAATAGGGGCGACCGTTTCCATGACCCACCTGGTTTTTCCGTCTTTTCTTAAAAGCCTGTATTCATAAGGAGTTAAACGTTTTCCCTTCAACATTTTATTGGCATTTTCCCTGACTGTTTTTCTGTCCTCAGGAAAAACGAATTCCGATGGGTTCGCGCCGATTAATTCATTTTCAGCGCAGTCCGTATATTTCTTGAACCGGGAATTAACAAATTGGAATTTGCTGTCCTGTATTATGAAAATGCCGACCGGTGAGTTATTTGTCAATATTCCAAAAAGTTCCTCCGCCTGCATGCGCTCGGTTATATCATTCATTACAGCGGTATTGTCGTCCATTCCTAACACCTCAGCCGAGTATTTATATTTCTTTTTTTGACAGGATTCGATAATTTCCTTAATAAATAATGTTGTCCAGTCAATTATAAGAAAATCGAACTGGACAATAATATTTTAAAATTTAATTATCTAAACATTAAAGTTAATACGACGTAAATTTAAATTTTCCTTCAATTATTTTAAGCCGTCTACTCAAATTTATTAATACCTCTCGATTTTGCTTCTTGCAGATGGCCGGTCAAAAAGTTAATGCCGGTTTAAATAAGTTGAAAACAACTTAACATCCTGATTTGGCGAACTCTTCAAATATTGGACGCCCAAATGTGTTAGTCGAATTAATTCAGTGATGAATTAAACTAAAAAGTTCCCCCAAGGGAGCTGAGGAGATTTTCTTTTTTTTTAGCATTTGCTTGCAATTACCCTGAAGGCATGTATTTTGCAATGTTCTGTATTGATAGAAAATTGAAAAATTGAAAGGAGGCTTCTTGCTTTTTCGGATTTCCCGAGGAAAACTATTTTTCAAAGGAGGATATCTTCTATGTCGGAGAAAAGTCACAGTTGGGCCACTCCGGCCCCGGCAGGTTTGGTAGCGCTGGCAATGGCTTGTTTCACCTTTTTTGCGCTTTTGACCGGAAAAATAACCCCTGCCTCCAGCGGATTAATGGGTATATGGCTGTTAGGCGGTTTTGCCGTACAGGTTATCGTCGGCATTGTGGAGCTGAAAGAAGGTAATATCTTAAGCGGCAATATTTTTACGTTCTTCTCCGCTTTCTTTATGCTGGTCACCGGACTGGAATTTATTTTTAAGTATTTCGCGTCTGTGAACGGCTGGAAAATTGATGCCCACGTTGACGGTTGGGGCTGGCTGCCTCTTGCCGCCGCGGTTACCCTCTGGGCGCCGGCTTACCTCAAGTCCCCGAAATGCTTGTTTGGAGTTGTAATCAGTTTGACGCCGGCCCTTTGGATTATTTCCTTAATGGACATGGGCGTCTGGCCCCATGAGATGGCGCCTGTAGCCGGCTGGCTCGCATTTTCCGGCGGTACCTTCGGCGTGTACACCAGCGCCGCGGTTATCCTGAATACGTCTTTCGGCCGGTCCGTCCTGCCGATGGGCGCGCCATTCATTAAACCGCAGCCTGCTTCAGGCCCTGCTTTAGGTTCTAAATCCGCCTAGACCACGTCGTATACAATATATTAAAATCATTAACCGGTAGAGGTGAGTACGCATGTAAAAGAAAATAAAGAGTGCTTATAGTGTTGGTGAGTATTTTTTAAATTATTATTGCAATATTAATTCTCTTTCAAAGGTAGAGTAAAAGTTGAAACCGGTTTAAGTGAGTTAAAAATAACTTAATATTATTATTGAACAAACCCCTCAGATATTGATTTCTTGGGTGTGTTAGCTCAGTTTAATTCATTAATGAATCAAACTGACATATTTCCAAGAATATTGAGGGGTTTTTACTTTTCTTTGCAGCTATATATTTGTATTTGCCTGGAGGCATGTATTTTGCATTGTTATATTATAAAAAATTAAAAACAATTATAGAAAGGAGGACTAGTTAAAAAAGTCACTAGCACTGTAAATAGCATGGTATTGATGGTCGAAATTGTTCCGAAATTGTTCATTAGCAGGGGGTTGATACTATTTGTTGCGGCTTGTCGAGAAATATTAATAAAAAATATTAATAAAGGAGGAAAACAGTTGAATATTGTTGATTTTATAACAAGAAACGCTGAATTTTACCCCCACCGCAGAGCCATTATTTGCGGGGACGACGGGCGCGAATTTACCTGGTCGGAGTATAGCCAACTGATTAACCGGCTTGGCAACGGCTTAATTAATCTGGGAGTTCAGAAGGGCGACAGAGTAGGCATCTATCTGCCAAACGGTCCCGAATGGCTGATCGCCTTTTTCGGTGCGATGAAGATCGGGGCTGTAGCCTTGCCTTTTAATATTCTGTATAAAACCGGTGAGATATCCTATATCTTGAGTAATTCCCGGGCCAAGGTGGTTATCGGCGCTTCGCCGGAAGTCAAACAAAACATTCTTAACATCCTGAACGAAATCCCGTTGGTGGAGAGGATCATTACCTTGGGGGAACCGTTGGAAGGGACAATTGATTTTCAATCCTTCATTTCGGAGAATTCAGATGTTCTGGCTACCGTGGACTGCGCAGAAGATGATACCGCCACGATGCTGTACACTTCCGGCACCACCGGGCGGCCCAAGGGAGTCATGCTCACCCACAAGAACTTCGTGACCAAGGCCGCGGTAAACGGCGTAGCCGAACAAATCAGTGAGCAGGATATATTTATGACGGCGACTCCATACTGCCACATTTTTATTACCGTGACCCTGTTGGGGCCGCTGTATGTCGGGGCCAGCGTGCTCAGCATGTCGCGCTTCAACCCGGATAAGGCGCTCGAGTTGCTCTCCCGCTACAGAGTTACTCACTTTGCCGGTGTGCCGACCATGTATATTTTCATGATGAATTCCTACTCGCCGGAAAAGCACGACTTAAGCGCGTGGCGTTTTAAACAAACAGCGGGCTACTCGATGCCTCCGGAACTGTTTAATAAAATTGAAGGTGCTTTTGGACCGGGCCTATGTGAATATTACGGGTCTACGGAAACCGGTGCGACGGTGACTTACAACAGGTTCGGGCATAGCAAAATCGGCTCAATCGGGCCGGCGGCGCCTGGGTATTCCATGAAGGTTGTGGATGAAAACTTCAACGAGTTGCCGGCAAATGAAGTTGGTGAACTCCTAGTAAAGGGAAACGGAATTTTCAAGGGCTACTGGGAAATGCCTGAAGCCACCAATGAGGCTTTTAAAGACGGCTATTTTTGCACCGGCGATCTCGGCTACAAAGATGAGGACGGCTATTTCTATATTGTCGACCGCAAGAAAGACTTGATTTTATGCGGCGGCTACAATGTGTATCCCCGCGAGGTGGAAGATATTCTTTACCAGAATCCCAAAATTTTAGAATGCGCTATTCTCGGCAAGGAGGACCCGGACAGGGGTGAAGTGCCGGTGGCGTATATCGTTTTGAGACAAGGGGAGCAATTGACTGAAGAAGAGGTAATAGACTTCTGCAAACAGCGGATGGCTTCCTATAAAGTGCCGCGGTTTGTTAATTTTATCGATGAAATCCCTAAGAGTTCCACCGGTAAAATTCTAAAACGCATGTTAAAGGCTGACTAAACCATATGTTCTCAGCTTCTGATGATCAGAAGTTAAATAATATATTTAGGAAGGGATGATCGGCATGGAGGTTAAAAAGGTAGGTGTATTGGGAGCGGGCGCCATGGGCGGAGGCATTGCCTTGGTGGCCGCACAGGCCGGGTATGATGTCGTATTAAGTGATATTGATTTAGCTTTTGTCGATAAGGCGCTTGGGTGGATGGGCAACTTCTTGAGCAAAAGTGTGGAGAAAGGCAAAATAACCGCTGAACAGAAAGACGCGGTGCTGGGCAGGATTGCCCGGACGACCGGTGTCGATGAATTTGGCGATGTTGACATGGTTATTGAGGCTATAATCGAAGACCTGCAGGTTAAAAAAGATAGTTTTTCCCAGCTTGACCAGGTCTGCAAGCCGGAAGCCTTGTTAACGACCAACACCTCATCAATGTCCATAACGCAAATCGCGTCTTCCACCAAGCGGCCGGAGCAGGTTGCGGGTCTGCATTTCTTTAACCCCGCGCCGATAATGAAATTAGTCGAAATAATCAGGGGTTATTCCACCAGTGATGATACTGTCAAGATTCTTACTGACGTAACGGTTAAATTCGGTAAAAAACCGATTGTGGTGAAAAAAGATTCACCGGGTTTTGTGGTTAACCGGGTCATGATGGCTCAATTCATTGAAGCAATCAAGCTGGTTGAAGAAGGAGTGGCGACACCGGAAGATATCGATATCGCGGTCAAGGCGGGTTTGAACTATCCCATGGGTCCTTTTGAATTACAGGATTTTACCGGGGTTGATATCGGTTATCACGTCGCCAATTACTTCACCGATGAGTTTAAAGACAGGCGCTGGAATCCTCCCCTGCCTCTCAAGGAACTGATTCGCGCCGGCCGGCTGGGCCGCAAGACAGGCGCGGGATGGTACAACTATTAAATCAAAAGATAAATAAGGAGCTAATGGTTATGTATGAGACTATCGCTCTGCAAATTGAGGAAGGAACAGCCACCATATCTTTAAACAGGCCGCCGGTCAACGCTTTGAGCACCCGGCTCTTTCAGGAACTCGCGCAAGCCGCGGCTGAGCTTGACGCGGACCCTGCCGTCCGGGTGGTAGTTATCACCGGGTCCGGAGACAAAGCGTTCGCGGCCGGCGTCGACATAAGTGAAATGAAGGACCTGACTCCGGTTGGCGCTTATCAATTCTGCAAGACGGCCAGAAAAGCTTTCGGCTCGATTGAAAATATGAGCAAGCCGACCATAGCCGCTGTGAACGGACTGGCGCTTGGCGGCGGCTGCGAGCTGGCCCTGACCTGCGATTTCCGGCTGGCGGCGGAGACAGCCAAATTTGCCCTGCCGGAGATTAATCTGGGGATTATTCCCGGCGGCGGCGCCACGCAGCGGTTGCCCCGCCTGCTTGGAGTCGCCCGGGCGAAGGAACTGCTCTTCCTGGGAGAAATGATCGACGCCAATCAGGCCGGTCAATACGGCTTGGTCAGCAAAGTGGTCCCGGCGGCCGAACTGGCGCGGGAGGCGAAAACCCTGGCCGGGAAGCTGGCGGTGAAGTCTGCGCACGCGCTGGGTGTAATAAAGAATTCCGTAAATTCAGGGCTGAATATGAGCTTGTCCGAAGCACTGGATTTTGAGACGAAAAATTTCATCCTGGCATTTGCCAGCGATGACCGCCGGGAAGGAATCGGCGCCTTCATGGAAAAGCGCAAGCCTGTTTTTACGGGCAAGTAGTGATAACAATAAATAATACAAGGTCAAGACTGGAGGAGACTGTATGAGAAACGTTTGTGTAGTGGCCGGCGGACAGTCAGTGTGGGGAATGCGCCAGGCCAGCGAGCGGGATATGTTCCAGGAGGCCGGTAAAGCCGCTTTTGCGGAAAATCCGGCAATTACCAATAAGGATGTTGACGGGTTGATTGTTGGTTCGGCCTATACTGAGCGCTGTTCCTTCCAAACCCACCTGGCTCCGGTAGTGGCTGAGAGTCTTGGGATCAAACCTGTTAATATTTGTTGCCGGGTGGAACTGCTGTGCGCCACCGGCAGCAGCGGCATTATTCTTGCCGATGCGATGATCAGGAGCGGGAAGGCCGACGTGGTGATGGTCATCGGCGGTGAAAAGCTGTTCACCCCCCAGCGGTGGGAAGTCAACTACAGCGAACTTGCT
>NZ_MVQM01000099.1:0-66738 GCF_002067195.1 Pelotomaculum sp. PtaB.Bin117
CAGAGGATCTCGGCAGGCAGGGTTGGGAGGGTATTACCTAAAAGTTTTTACCACCGCGCCAGCGGTTTAGTCCAAAAAACATTAAATAAACTTGTAGGATAATTAAACATAATTTACTGTAATTTATCTTTTTCATATGAAACATAATTTATGATGTAACCGTTGCCATGATTTAAAAATCTTCTATATAACTCGCCGCAACATCTTCCGGCGGATTCGTATATCGCTGAATATACCGCTGGGATCGGTGGCCGAGACGCCTTTCCAATTCGTAAGGATCGGCTCCAGTTTTTTGGGCCAGATTAAAAGCAAACGTGTGACGCGGGTCATGCGGCCGTAGCGGTGAAATTTTACGCCAATCCCCTTTTACCTCCGAATCATGCCAGCGACCGATTTGATTTAGAATAGTATTAATTGACCGCGTTGATAGCCGCCCGTTTGGTGAACGTGCCGGAATACCTATTGCGCTTAAAAAAAGCGCTTTTGTATTATCACCCGTATCCCTGGGCGTTCTTGTTCGAGGTAATCTGCCAGCGCAGAACGCGCGTCTGCCGATAAAAATACGGTGCGCTCGGTTTTACCTTTCCCTTGCACCCGAACAATCTGGCCCTGGCGGGCTTTGCGCAAGATATCCACTTCGTTTGGCACCAACTGGTCAAGGTCTAACTTCACCAATTCCTCCCGGCGCAGCCCCGTAGAGAGAAGGGTATAGACAATCACCCGGTCACGCAGTGGCCGCCCGTTAGCCAAAACAGGCGCTTCACCTTTCGCCCAGCGGCGACCCTTTAGCTGGTAAAAACGATGCAACCGGTCACAGATGTTTTTCAGCGACCGAACCTGATCATCATTTAATGAACGCGGCTCTAACGGGGGAAGCCCCAGCTCACCAATACCTTTTGACGGATCGCCGGCCGGAAATATGTCCTCATCCTGAGCGCAAACCCAGGTGGTAAAGCCGGAGAGTGAAGCCAAGTGATTGTTAATTGTGGAGTGAGCTAACCCTTGCTCCTTTAATGCTGACTGCCAAGCTACTACATCACGCTTTAGACAGGTTGATATACGGCCATGCCCATAAAAGTCGGCAAAGAATTCCCGGAACCGTTTTAGGTGCAGGTCAGTCGCTCCAGATTTCGGATTGCGAAGATGTGTAAGGCCTTAAAAGTATCAAGGAGCGGTTACTATGCCTTTATCAAAAGGCCGTTAAGCAAGCGCACAATGAGAAGAAATGCACTATTGGAAACGATTAAGAACATTTTTTTGAGAACAATCATAAAATATACGGCGCTCCGCGAATAACCAAGGCGCTGCCGGTTAACAACCGACGAAGATTACATTCCGGAAACGGTTATATTGCTCCTTTAAAACTGAAAGATATAGCATGATCTCAAAATTAAGCACAATAAGCAGGAATTTTGGTTTCTTTGTGTCTACAACTGCTAGGTAAGGTCACTATGGCTAAACAAGTTCACTCCTATCCGCCCAATGTTATGTCCTGTGTTTCATACCAATCCAAGGCGTTGTATAAATGTTCAGGTTTGAAATCGGGCCATAATTCATCCACAACATAGAAATCAGCATATATTGATTGAACCGGGAGAAATCCGCTGAGTCTCCTCCGGCCGCCCCACCTGATAATTAAATCAACGCGCGATATATCAGCTGAAGCTATCGACTCAAGTAGATTTCCCGCAGATATATTATCTCTCTGGGAGATATTATTTGTTAAATGATTCAAGTCCCATTTCCATCCATAGTTCACCAAAAAGTTAATGCGAATAACACCATTTCCGAAGGTTTGTCTTTTAGTATAAGGAATAAGCTCCGGGGGAAACAATGGCGAGCCGAAATCACCGATAACCAGCAAAGCCCCATCTTTGTCAATAAACATATTTACAGCTTCGATACATGCCTTCTGAAAAGCCCTCCGCTGAATGGAGGGACGCTTTGTGTTATCCTGAGTAAAACCGTAATAAGTTAATTCTTTTATTCCAATATTTTTGCATAATTCATAAAGCCTTAAGCCAGGTTCCAACCCTTTCTCATACCCCGCCTCTTTTGGCAGTCCATTCTGTACGGCCCATCTTCTATTTCCGTCAGGAATGACTCCTATATGCTTTGGAAGCCGCCGGAACTTCGGTTGGGACATAGATATCTCACCTCTCCTAATAAGATATCCCAACCAGGATAAATTATAACAAGCACCCCCTATCAAACAATAATCCTTTCTACTATCCGGTCTTCTTTTTTACTATTTTCTTAAAAAATATAAAATATTATCTTTAATCAAAATCCTAAAAGTTGTAAACTAAAGTTAAATTATAGCATTTTATACTAACAGGGGGATTTAATTATGTTGCCGATAACGTTGGAGAGAATTGAAAAGCAACTTATTCGTTGGGGTTATCCCTCCCATTTGGTTGAAAATATGAAACCATGGAGTTTGATAAGCTGCTACGCCAGCGAGAAGAAAAAAAGGGAGGAAAAACAAATAACCGGCCCTCATAAGCGTAAAGTAATTATGGATACAGACGCAACATCAACAAAATCCGAAAAGAGCAGTAAAAAATACCAAGGCGTTAAAGTACCTTATCGGACCGGTAACAAATAGCAGAATAACCAATTTACGACTATGGTCCTATTTGATTTGGGATATTATGCTCATGCAAAAGGTGGCGATATTATATATGATACTTAAAAACCCAAGGCGGTGATAAGCATGTTACCGTATGAACTCAATATAATTGAAAAGAGATTGTCGAAATGGGGCTATTCTCGATATCTGCTTGAAAGAATGAACCCCATGCGGCTGGTCAGCTGCTATTACAACGCAAAGAAATACCACAATCCGAATGTTAAGCTGTATGAGTGGTATGATCAGAAACCGTTCCAATTATATAAATAACCCTGCCTATCAGCGGTTCCCTTCCTTTGACTTTCCGGCTTTGATGTGATTGTTTTTTTGAGCAGAAAGCGCTCTTTTTTTTAGACAAATATATTGATAGTAGACATAAACAAAAATAATATAAAGCGGCACAGCGGACAGGAATTTGATTTTGCTGGGTATCCACGGCAAGGAAAACAATATTATTCCCAGCACAGAAACCGCCAGCGCCAGGTTGCGCCATTTTTTTATTTCGGCTCCGCCCGTAATAATCACCTCGCTATTCGCGTTTATTAAAAGCCCCGCAAATGATAGTATAATATACCCACACCGCTGATTCAAGAAATAAAAAAAGCATGGTTTATTTCACCATGCTTTACGAGGACTTAAAACAATTATTACGTTCCTAATAATTTTATTTTTTCGCTTCAATAGTGGCTGTTACTGACATGCTGTTACCGCCTCTGATAAAATTTATCTCAACCTGGCTGCCGACCCCGGTCCCGTTTACCAACTCACTCAGCTCATCGGGGCTGCTGACCTTACTGCCGTTATAACCCGTTATCACATCGCCGCGCTGAAGCCCCGCCTTCGCGGCCGGACCGCCTCCCACCACCTGGGCAATCATCGCCCCGTTTAAATCCTTCAAATTAAAATATTGCGCCACCTCACTGGTTACCGACTGGAGATATACACCAAGCCACGGGTGGGTAACCCCGCCTTTATTTACCAAATCGTCGAAAACTGCTTTGACGGTGCTGCAGGGGATGGCAAAGCCGATGCCTTGCGCCTCGGCATTGATGGCTGTATTGATCCCGACCACTTCACCGTTCAGGTTCAGCAGCGGCCCGCCGCTGTTGCCGGGGTTAATCGAGGCGTCGGTTTGGAGCAGGTTCTTGTACTGGCGATCCTGCAAAGCAATCGGCCGTCCTTTGGCGCTGATTACTCCCACCGTTACCGTATGATCGAGCCCGTAAGGGTTGCCAATAGCGATCACCCAATCTCCAACCCTGATGCTGTCTGAATCGCCCAGGGACACAGTGGGCAGTTCGCCGCCGGCATCAATCTTCAACACTGCCAGGTCAAGGTCGTGGTCAGACCCGATTTTTTGGGCCGGGTACGGCTTATCATGACCCGCCAGGGTCACCTCTATTTCGTCGGCTCCGCTGATAACATGCTCGTTGGTCAATATATATCCGTCTGCAGATACAATAAAGCCCGATCCCAGACCGCGGCTAACTCTCGGTTGAGACGGAACGAGGTTCTGATTCCCGAAAAATTGTCTGAAAAAAGGATCATTGAAAAAAGGATCAAGATTGTTGCCGCTGCTTTGTTCTGTAGTATCGATTCTAACCACAGCCGGACTGACGCTGGAAACGATATCAGGGATAGTGTCCGGGCCTATTCCCGGCAACGAATTAAAAACCTCTCCCTCATTGGTCTCTTCAGCCCAGGAAAGGCCTGGTAATCCACGGTAGCTGCCGGCACAAGCCACAGCAGCCACCACCAGGGCAACCGCAAGAAAAGCGATAATTGTTTTCCCCCTGGGTAAAGATTTAAAATATTGGTTCATCTAAAGTCTCCCCCTAGAATCAATATTTAAAAATGCCGCATACTTATTATACCTTTCTTTTTTAACCGTTTTGTGAACAAATTATGACAAAAATAAAAATTATGCCATATTAACAGTCTGAGTATTGCTGCTCTTCAGCGGGAACAACCCTTAGAGCAAAACTAAAAGCGGAACCCCGTCCGACTTCGCTGCGCACTCTCACCAGGCCACCATGCGCCTCAACTATCTGCTTTACTATGGCCAGACCCAGTCCGGTTCCCCCGAGGCTGCGCGAGCGGGATTTTTCCACCCGGTGGAAACGCTCCCAAATGTACGGCAGGTCTTCCGGCGGAATGCCTGGACCATGATCGGCCACTTCCACGGTAATACTGCCTTTTTCTTCAACAGCCTTTACGGTGATTGCGCCGCCTGGCAGTGAATAACGCACCGCGTTTTCCAACAGGTTGGTCAGTACCTGCTCAATCCGGTCTTCATTACCCAGCATTAGGGATAAATCAGCCGGTATATCCAGATCCACTTTAACCTGTTGCTGTTCAACCAGCGGCCTCAGCTTGAAGAGAACCCGGGCGGCCAAGTCTGAAACACTAATTGGATTGAGTTCCCAGCGCATTTTGCCCGATTCAATTATGGCCAGGTCCAGCAGGTCGTGAATCAACCGGTTTAAACGCAAGGTTTCCTGGTGGATTACTTTGAGGTAACGATCCCGGGGCTGACTTTCGCCTATGGTGCCGTCCATCAAAGCCTCCAGGAACCCTTGAATGGAAGTAAGCGGGGTACGCAGTTCGTGTGAAACATTGGCCACAAAATCCCGCCTTAATTGTTCCAGTGTCCGCAATTCCGTTATGTCCTGCAGCACGCCCACAGCGCCGTAGCTGCCGCCCACAGTCTCCCTTAGGGGAGCCAAATGAGCGATGATGAACGTTTTACCCTCATTGACTTTAAATTCCGCGGAACAAGGCTCGCCTGACAAGACAACTTCACTGAAAAGACCGGCCAGGCCGGGACAGCAGGAAAGCTCGGAAACCGGCCGCTCCAGGATTTCTGCCGCATCCACCTGCAAGGTGCGGGAAACAGCCCCGTTTGCCAGGATTACCCGGCCTGAGCCGTCAACCGCCAGCACTCCTTCTGTCATATTGGTCAAGATGTTCTCAATCTTACCCTTTTCACGCGACAGGGCGCTGATGGTCTGATCCAGAGAACCCGCCAAGTAATTGAAATCTTCCGCCAGCCGGCCCACCTCGTCACTTGAGGTCACTTCGACACGCTGCCGGAAGTTGCCCCTGGCCATTTCCCTGGTAACTTCGCTCATTTGGCTTAAAGGCCGAGAGATGGAGCGGGACAGCCAGAACCCCAGCAGAGCGGACAAAAAAACAACGCCCGCGGCAGCGTAAAAGATCAATAAGCGCACAGCGTTAACGGTAGCTGCCATGCCCGAAACAGGAGCTGTCAGAACTAGAGCGCCGGCCACCTCATTGTTAATCTGCACCGGCACTGTTACCGAAAGCATCATCTGTTCGCTGCGCAGGACAAAACCTCTTTTACTAATAATCTTCCCTTCCAGCACCTGCTTCGCTTCCTCAGCGGTCAACGACAGCTGAGGCAAGCCGCGGAAACCGGAGTCTCCCCCCAGCAGCAAACCTTCCTTGTCGATAACCGTCAACCGGGCGTCCAAAAAAGTGCCTACCGTGTTGATCAAGAGTTCCATCGGCTGGGTCTGGCCTTTCTCCAAGTAAACCGCTACAATCCTCGCCATCTCCTGGCCTTTGCGCCCTAGTTCCCTTTCCTTGCTCGTGTAGAAATAATTGGCAAAGAGCTGGGAGATCGCGATGCCTACGACGGCAAGCGTAACCAGAGCAACAACCAGATAAGAAACCATCAGCTTGGAAAAAAGGCTGTTCCGCATTTATTCAGCCACCTCAAATTTATAGCCAAGGCCCCAAACTGTCCTGATGTACCGCTTCTTCGCTCCTGTCTCCAGCTTTTCCCGCAGGCGCTTGATATGCGTGTCCACCGTGCGGGGATCACCAAGGTACTCGTAATCCCACACATTTTTTAACAGCTGCTCCCTGCTGTACAACCTGCCCGGATAACTGGCAAGAAACCAGAGCAGCTCAAATTCCTTGGGGGCCAGGGCAACCTCGCGGCCGTCCACTTCAACGCGGTGGCTGTTGTAATCCACAATAATACCGGGATAGCTTAATATTTTCGAACTGGTTTGACCTGCCAGCGTGCTGCGGCGCAGCACCGCCTTGATCCGCGCCACCAGTTCAATCGGGCTAAAGGGCTTGCAAACGTAGTCGTCCGCCCCCAGTTCCAGTCCCAGCACCCGGTCGAACTCCTCACCCTTGGCCGTGAGCATGATAATGGGGGTTGTTTTGGTTTTCCGGACCTCCCGGCATACTGACCAGCCGTCCATTTTAGGCAGCATTATATCCAGGATAATCAGGTCAGGGCCGGCAGTGCGCAGCTTGGCCAGCGCTTCTTCCCCATCCCAGGCCGATTCCACCCGGAATCCTTCCTTTTCCAGGTACAGCCTAATCAGATCCTGAACCAGTTCATCGTCATCAACAACCAGGATCATATTTGAAGACATCGTAAGACCTCCTCTGACTCGCGCTCCGGACAAGGAACAGACAGGCCGGACCGTCCCCTTGTCATTGTCAGAAGAACCGTCCCCTTGCCACTTCCCCTTGCCACTTCCCCTTGCCACTTCCCCTTGCCACTTCCCCTTGCCACTGTCCCCTTGCCACTGTCCCCTTGCCACTCTTGTTGATATTTTCTTATGCTATACGCACTATTATTGTTGGTTCATACGCTGTTCCATGATATAATAAAATGATCTTTTTTTACATGCTTAACAGTATAATTATCTTAGCTATCCCATCGGGTCAACGCAATAAAGAATTAGCCGGGTATAAAAAAATATACAAGACTTTTGCCTGCTACATCCAAAAATCTTGTACTCTTGGTTTTGCTATGGTGCGGCAGAAGGGACTTGAACCCCCACGAGCTTAATGCCCACTAGAACCTGAATCTAGCGCGTCTGCCAATTCCGCCACTGCCGCAAGATTAAATTGCAACCTTAATAATTATTACAGAATCACGGGTTTTATTATAGCACGATAAAAAAATCAGGTCAATATGATAAGTTTCAAAATTGCTTGGCTTTAAATTATAAACTGAACAAGTTCCATAAAAAGAGAGGGGTTATCGTTGGATAAAACACTGTTACGGGATAGCAAAGCGATGAATTATTTATTCTATCCCCGTTCAATCGCCATCATCGGGGCTTCGGCCAACCCCGACAAACCTGGCGGCATGCCGATTGTTTCATTGATTAACAACGGCTACACCGGCGGCATATACCCAGTCAACCCAAACCGCAGTAAGATTTCCGGACTGCCATGCTATCCCTCCTTGATGGATATTCCGGATGAAGTAGATCTGGCAATCATTACGGTTTCCGCGCAGTTGGCTCAAAAAGCTCTGCGTGAGTGCGCCGCAAAAAAAGTGAAGGCTGCTATAGTATTTACTTCAGGGTTTGCCGAAGTCGGCGGTCAAGGTATTAAATTCCAGGAAGATATGGCAAAGCTGGCCAGGGAAAGCAACATCGCCTTGTGCGGCCCGAATTGTATGGGCATATTTAATGCCCAAAACGCAATGACAGCCGGATTTGTTATTTCAGAACTGCCGGAGAAAGTAATAGTGCCTAACTTTTTTGGATTTATCAGCCAAAGCGGCGGGTTCGGGGCGATAATGCATGCTATTGCCTCGGGACATGGCATCGGCTTTACTTATTTTATCAGTTCAGGCAATGAGTCAGACCTTCAATTCGCCGATTATCTCGCCTATATGGTTGAAGATGCCGCGACTAAAGTAATCGGCGGTTATTTAGAAGGAATCAAAGACGGACAAAAACTGTTTCAGGCAGCTGAAATGGCGCTTGAAGCAAAAAAACCAGTCATATTGATTAAAACCGGACGCCATCCGGCGGCAGCCAGGGCGGCTTCCTCCCATACAGGCGCATTGGCGGGATCGGACCTTGTTTACAGTTCTTTTTTTAGACAAAAAGGCATTATCCGGGCCGAAGGTGTTGAAGAATTCATTACCATACTTTCCTTGCTGGCCTGCGGCAGCCTGCCCCGTGGGAACAAGGTGGGCATTATTGTCGGCTCCGGCGGAAATGGCGTCTTGCTGGCCGACAAGTGTATCGAAGCCGGTCTTGAAGTGGGGTCGCTGACCGCTCAAACTCAAGCCGCTCTCAGCAAGCTGCTGCCGTCATTCGGCACAACGGCCAACCCGATAGACATGACTTCAAAGATTTTGACTGACACCAACCTGTTAAGAGATACAACAAACCTGGTAATTAAAGACCCCGGCGTGGACATGCTGATTATCTTGCACTGGGCCTCCCGCAAGGGCTGGTCGCAGCCGACAAGAGAAATTGTTGATTTATTGGCGCATTCGGGCAAGCCCGTGCTGGTGTTGGTGTGGGGTTCGGATGAAGCGGCCATTGAAGATCTGCGTTTCTTCAGAGAACACCGGGTTCCCGCCGTAAGAGAGATTGATTATGCGACGCGTAGTCTGGCCGCGTTGGCGAAATACTCCGCTAAAGCTGCTTCTTATTCTAACCAGCCTAAAATTTCTCTCTCCCTTGTGCCCAACCAGGAGAAAGCAGCCCTTCTGCTAAAAAGTTATAAACCCGGCGACAAGCTTTCTGAATCACAATCAAAAGAAATACTAAGTTCTTGCGGCATCCCGGCCACAAGGGAATGCTTAGCCGCTAATGAAGAAGAGGCGGTAAAAATAGCAGCCGGCCTTGGCTTCCCCGTAGTTTTAAAAATCGACTCGCCTGACATACCTCATAAGACTGAAGCCGGAGGAGTCAGGCTTAACCTTGATACACCGTCAAAAATTAAAGAAGCGTACAGAGATATTATCTGGGCAGTGCAAGAATACCGCCCTGATGCCCTGATCCGGGGCGTTCTGGTTCAGGAAATGCTTAGCGGGGGAATCGAAGTTATCGCCGGCGTTAGTCGTGACCCGGTCTTCGGCCCGACCGTGTTGTTCGGTTTAGGAGGAATCTTCGTTGAAGCGCTGGAAGACGTATCTTTAAGAGTCGCCCCTTTAAGCGCGGCAGATGCCAGAGAAATGATCAGTGAAATAAAAGGATTCCGGGTTTTATCCGGTCTTCGCGGCAAGCCCCCCATGGATCAGGAGGCCATTGCGGATGTGCTTTTAAAATTATCCCAAATCGCGCTGGACTTTCCCCAAATTGACGAGCTTGATATCAACCCCTTGTTTGTATATCCAAAAGGCCGGGGCGTCCGGGCAGCCGATGTTTTGCTCACCATAAGATAATATCCAGAAGAAACGACAAAAACAACCCCTTTACATGTCACCCCTGGGGCATATAATTTATAACAGGGGTGTTAATTGATGGCAATAGATCGTTTAGTGGGCAAATACGTACCTGACAAAAACGGTAAGCTGAGACACACCTTAAACCTTATGGGAACAAATGCCAACACACATATTCCTACTCCCATACGTTATAATTATTCTTTTATAATCAGCGCAACTGAGTCATGGTATAAACGGGTATGGTTTTGGGTGAAACAGAGCATCAAGTAAGCAGGCTGCTAAAATAACTGTATTTGATAATCAGTGATAGTCAACATTCCTTGGGTCTCGATAAATTTCACGACAGCGGCAAAGACTTTGTGCACATAGGCCTGTTCATTGCTGATCATTGACAGCCCCAGCGTGGAGCGCTGCCAGATGTCCTGCTCTCCGATCTCGGCGATGGAAACGTTAAACCGTTTTTTTATCCGGTCTATAACGCTTTTCAGTACTTTTCTCTTTTCTTTGAGTGAGTGGACTTCGCCAATGAACAGTTCAACAGTTAAAATCCCGACAATCAATCTACTCCCCTCCGGCGATAAGGGGGAAGCAGGGGGACGTTCTTTTTTCTTCCCACTTGTGGTAAGCAAAAGAACGTCCCCCTGCTTCCCCTACAGATACAGACTTATTTCTTCCCAGCTGTCCAGCAAACCGTCCGGCGCCAGCTTCGCTAATTCTTCCCTGCTGTCCAGTCCCCAGGTTACACCCAAAGCGCGCGCGCCGGCGTTTTGGGCGGTTAATATGTCGAAGCTGCTGTCACCGACCAAAACTGACCGGTCCGCCGCGGTTTCCAACGCCGCCAAGGCGTTTAACAACGACTCCGGATCGGGCTTTGGTTTAACAATGTCGTGCGCCGTTACCACTACATCCATCAAACAATCCAATCCTGTGTAAGCAATCGTGCGCAAAGTAACCGGCTTGCCCTTTGAAGTAACCACACCGAGTTTAAGGCCCATGTTTTTTAAACGGCTGATCATCTCATATGTGCCTGGAAACAGTTTGGTCAGGCGGTCATGCTCCAGCTGATAATAATACTGATACAGCTCAACAAACCGGGGTTCACTTTTCCCGACAAAACGCCTGGCTATTTCCGCCAGAGGCAGTCCGATTAACTTCACCACATCATTATCACCCCAGGGTATCTTCATATCTCTAAACACTTTCCTGTAGGTCTGGACAATCAAAGGCAAAGTATCCGCAAGAGTACCGTCAAGGTCGAATAATACAGCCTCGGTATTCACCAATAACCCTCTTTCCGCTTCTACGTTGTCTACCCTTGCATAATTTCTACCGGTGTGAAATTTACGTAATCGGCGCTTACCAGATGAAAATTTATCCCCCAGGCGCGCTCCGGCAGTTTCCACCGCGCGGCATCCGCATGCAGGTGGCCGTAAACCACGGAGTCCACCCCGTACCGCAAGAACAGGTCAATTAGATCATTTTTTTCGTGCTGCTCGTTGGTAGGCATAAAGTGGGTGATTACAATTATCTTACGAACTCCTTTGACACCTTTTAACGAGTTTTCCATTCTGAGCAGTTCCCGGCGGTAAATTTTCTGATCCTCTTCTTTATAGTGCGCTTCACCCGGGCTATTCCATCCTCGCGACCCGCAGACGGCAAAACTGCCAAAAACCAGATGGTCGTTCTGGATCACCCGCATATTTGCAGGCAAGGCCGCGCGCACTTGGGACAGGCTTTGCCACCAGTAGTCATGATTTCCGGCCACCCCGACAATGGTTCCCGGTAGAAGACCCAGAAATCCCAGATCATAGCGCGCCTCGCCAAGTTTCATCGCCCAGGAAAAATCACCGGGCATCAAGACCAAATCCGCTGCGCTTATCACGCTCAGCCAATTGTCGTAAATCTTCCGGTAGTGCTCGTACCATAACTCACCGAAAATATCCATGGGTTTGGAGGTCTTTGCATTGTCCCAGCGGCGAGGGTCCACCGGACTGTTAAAAGATAAGTGCACATCCCCTATGGCGAAAACTTTCAATTTTCTCTCCTCTAAATGCTCAATTACATCGCAGCCTTGATTAGGGCCGTCTTCAATGATTAACAGCTTATTATTGCATTTCTTTGCCAAATTTATACCCGTTATGCGGCTATTAGCTAAGATACCCTGACCTGATCAGGGTATCTTTCTTTGCATAAGCTTTTGCAATCTTTCCTCTTGACCAATAATACTGGTAATACGCACGCCAAAGTTTTCATTTACAACCACGACTTCCCCCATCGCCACAAGAATGCCGTTGACCAGTATTTCCACCGGCTCATCCACCAGATTCTCCAATTCGACCACGGAACCGGGTGTTATCCCCAGGATATCCTTAATCGGCCACTTGGTCCGCCCAAGCAAGGCGGTTACTTTTACAGGAATGTCCAAAATCATATCCAATCGCTTTTGGTCAACCCCGGGCGGAGCAGCCAGCGTTGTTGACGCAAAAGTTTTAGCAGGCATTCGCTGCGCCGGCGTTGTTTTCGCGCCTGTTACCGGCTTAGGCGGCTCCGGTTTGAGAAGGCCTTCCGGCATGCCGCTTAATAAATCGTCCGTCAATTCGCTGATTCCTGCACTGTCCAATATTTCCTCAGCAGCTTCTTCAACCGGATTCTCTTCTTTAACATCCTGAATATCCTGCTCCCTACCCGCTTCCTCATACAAATTGCCGAGAATAAAGCCCGCTTCTTCCCTGGCCGTTTCCACCCCCATAACCTGCATGATCCGGGTATCTAAAATTTCACCTATGGTCATTTTAAATGAAACGACCACAACCGGGCCGCCCACTTCCGTTTGCAGAGGGATCATTCCTTCAACTTGGCGGTATACAATTGTTTCAGGGGGAGAAATGTTTACTGTCCGGCCAAACATTGACGCCATGGAAGTTGATGAAGAGCCGATCATCTGGTTCATCGCCTCTGATGCCGCACTGATACCGATATCATTCAACTCTTCGGATGTGTTTGTGCCGTCTCCCCCCATCATCAGGTCGGCCAGCACGGCGGCGTCATCCAATCTCATCATCAGCAGGTTGAACCCGGAAAGCCCTTCGATATATTGAATATAGATGGTCATGTAAGGAACAGTAAAGCTCGCAAACAAATCCTCAATAGTGGTGATACTGACCTGCGGACTCGTAATGTTAACCTTCTGGTTGAGCAGCATTGACAGGGTTGTTGAAGCGGCCCCCATGCAAATGTTGCCGACCTCCCCCAGCGCGTCTTTTTCTTCATCTGTTAAATCTATTAACGCGCTTGCTTCTGTCACCGGTTCCTCAATATCCGGCTTTTCCTCCTGGATATCTTCACTAAGCATTTCAACTTGCTCGGTCTCAACATCTGAACCGCCCAAGAGAGCATCAATTTCTTCTTGTTTTAATAATCCATCAGACATCATGATCGCCTTCCCCCGCCAGCGCGGTTATTTGTACGGCGAACTGGTCTCCCAGCGTACCGGCTTGCGCTTTATATTTCAAATTTTCACCAACGTAAACATCCATATCCTGATCCAACTTCCTGTCCATGACCAGCACATCACCTTCCTGCAACTGTAAAAAATCCCGAACTGTTATTTGTGCCCGCCCGGTTACGACAGTTAGTTCAATCTTCGGAAGGCCAAGCCAATACTCGACTTTTTTCCTCTCTTTCTCGTCCGCGGCGGAAATATGCGCTCCAAAACGCTTTTGCGCCGGTTGAATAATGACCGGATCGAGCAAAGTGAAAGGCAGGCAAAGGTTAATAAAGCCTTTTGTTGATTCTCCCACTTTGGTAGTCATGGTTATCAAAGCTACAATCTCGTTAAATGGGAAAATTTGATGCAAGTTGGGGTTTGTTTCCACGGATAAGATCTCATGTTCAACCGGAACAATATCTTTCCATGACAATACTAAGTTGTCCAATACAATGTCACTGACATTTTTCGTAACAGAGAGTTCTATATCCGTCAGTTCCCGGACTTCTCCCGGCGCATCCCCGTTTCCACCGAAAAAAAGGTCGATCATGGGGAATAAAAACATCGGATCAAATTGAATAATGGCATTTTCATTAAAAGGCTTTACCTTAAAAATGGTGATAACAGTCGGGCTCGGTATGGATTTAATAAAATCTTCATACGTCAGCTGATCAACGGAAACAACTTCCACCTGAATATTGTTTCTCAGATAACCAGTTAAAAAATTCGTTAAAAACCTTGCAAAAACACCATGCAGCACCTGCAGGGAACGCAGGTGTTCCTCGGAAAATTTATTCGGACGCCGAAAATCATAAAGCTTATAATCAATATTCTTTTGGGTGTCCTTTAGCTCCTCAATTTTCATCTCGCCAGTTGACAGCGCGTTCAACAAGGCATCTATTTCACTCTGGGAAAGTACGTCCATAAGTTATTCCTTCCCTAAATACATTTACTGGCCGGCCCTGGCCATGACTCTCTCGATGGCCTGGAGGATCCGGTCCTGCTGGAACGGCTTAACGATAAAGTCTTTCGCGCCGGCCTGGATCGCCTCCATTACCATGGCTTGCTGGCCCATCGCGCTGCACATGATCACGTTGGCATTGGGATCAATGCCGCGAATTGCTTTAACCCCTTCAATCCCGTTCATTTCCGGCATGGTAATGTCCATAGTGACGAGGTCGGGCTTATGCTGCTTGTACAAGTCCACGGCAACTTGCCCGTTTTCAGCTTCGCCGACTACCTCGTAGCCGTTCTTGGTAACGATATTTTTAATCATCATTCGCATGAAAGCCACGTCGTCAACGATTAAAATCCGTTTTCCCAAAATAGTTTCCCTCCTGTTGATAAACTATACCCCTTCGGTAACGCCAAGTGCTTCAAAAAGCCGGTTTAAGGCTCCGGTTTCCGGCAACATAAAAAAGTGCCCTCTTATTTCGTCCGTTTCCTGAAAAAAAACTGTCTCAATAAACAGCACTTGATCATCCCAGTGACCGCTGGCCACCAGGGAAGTACTTAGAATTGCCCCAAACATATCAAAAGCAAACATGGGGACCGACGTATTCATTCTCAGACCGGTCATCCCGCCGATGGCGTTCATGAATGAGCCTGTCAGCACATTGCCTATTTCTGAAACAGCCGACTCACCCATGACGTCCAGCTCCGTAACATTACCAACCTCCTGTCCCGTCAACATTTCGATTAGCCTGTAGGTGCTCCGCTCCGTAAAAATAAACAATACGGTACCGTGAATATCACCTTCTAGATTTAAAAAGACACAAGATACTATTTCTTCAGGCCCACCGACCATGTCGAATATTTCTTCCACATCAAAAAAGAAGGCTTTGGGAACAGCCATATCCACTTTTTTATCAAGCAATTCAGCCAGGGCGGTAGCCGCGTTGCCCAAGCCGATATTGCTTATTTCCTGTAAAGCGTCAATATAGACATCCGGGATTACCTTTTTTTTTATCATATTAATCCCCTCTTCAATCACTTTCTAAGATAATAACATGAGGCAATTTTCTCAAGGCCCAACTCCTTGTAGTTGAAGATCATTTCACTGGCGCCGATAAACAGCACACCTCCGGGTCTCAGCGCTTTAACGAATTTATTGTTCAAGACGTC
The DNA here is from genome assembly GCF_002067195.1 of Pelotomaculum sp. PtaB.Bin117. Taxonomy (NCBI): domain Bacteria; kingdom Bacillati; phylum Bacillota; class Clostridia; order Eubacteriales; family Desulfotomaculaceae; genus Pelotomaculum; species Pelotomaculum sp. PtaB.Bin117. Next base: position 15,430 of record NZ_MVQM01000099.1, read on the forward strand.
CTGCGCGTCCCTGGTAAAATATATCATCACATTCCGGCAGGCGATCAAATCGTAGCCCTGGCCGTATTGATCCAGCAGCAGATCATGCTGCCGCAAGGTTACCATGTTTTTAATCTTATCAGATAAGTAGTATGAATTGCCTTCTTTTCTGAAATATTTCGCCAGTCTGGCGCTGCTGACATTGCGCACCTGATCCGCATTGTAACAAGCCGTGGCCGCAGCCTGGAGAATATTCCGGTCCAAATCGGTTCCTTCGATCTGGTGACGGCGATTTGGAGACAACTCATTCAAAATAATGGCCATGGAATATGGCTCGGCCCCGTTGGAGCAGGCCGCGCTCCAGACTTTCAGGGTACCTTTTCCCAACAGCATCGGCAGTATTTTTTCTTCCAGTACGTCAAACATCGCTTTATCGCGAAAAAACTCGGATACATTGATAGTCACGGTGTCCAGGAAATTCATGTAAGCCTTTTGCTCTGAAAGCAAGAGCTTTAGAAAGCCGGCGTAGTCGCCGCTGCTTATTTTTTGTTTTGTCATCAGGCTGTCCAGCCGGCGTTTTAATTGATTCTCTTTATAAGCGTTTAAGTTCAGTTTAAAATTGCTGCGCACTCTATCTTTAAAAAGTGAAAAGTCCATGCTTGATTCTTTTATCTCCATCCACTAGTGATATTTTCTGCCTAGCCTTCAAATCACTTTCACTGGTGTACCTACCGTCCGTATAATCACCTGACCGTTAGTTGTATCCAGAATCATGGTTCTGCCCCTGTTTCCGCCCACTTCCTCCGCCATTATCCGGATACCCAGGTTTTTTAAGGTCTGCCTGGTCATGGCAATATTTCGCTCCCCGATATTTAAAACAAATTTTTCATTCAGCCCGGAAAACATCTGCGCCCCGCCGGCAATCTTCGCCTGAAGATTGTTTACTTTGCCTCCGTATCGTCCAATCTCCGATAACAGGAGGGGTATTCCCAAATCGGCAAATTTAGCCGGTTTATTTACGCTGTTGAACTGGGTGCTGTCAGGGAGCATGATATGCAGCAACCCCCCCACTCTGGTAGCCGGATCGTACAAAGTAAGCCCGACACAGGAACCAAGGCCCAGGGTTATCAAACGATGCGGCTGTGCCGTAACTTTCAAATCAGCTATACCCACCTGAATCTCGGTCAATTTCGCCTCCTGGAATGCCGCAGCTTCCCGTACCGGTGAAGACTGCATTTTTAGATCACCCTACTTCCGCAAATTATTAGCCATACTCCACATTTCATCCGCGGTACGCATAGTCCGGGCATTAAATCCGTAAGCACGCTGAGCTTCAATCAAATTTGCCATCTCCTCCACCAAACTAAAGTTCGGCATTTCCAGAAACCCCTGTATAATCGTACCGTAACCCGGACTTGCGGCAATCCCGGGCGCAACCGTTCCGGCCGTATCGTCAAATGATAAAAGATCCCCTCCCTCCAGCTTCAGTCCCGCTAAATTAGTGAACTTGTAAAGCTGGATTTGACCTGATGCAGAAATACCCTCGGGGCCTTCGGCTTCCACTGTTCCATCCGCGGAAATCATAATCCTGTCGGTATCGGGGCTAAACCGGATTCCCTCCAGCACACAGCCATTAGGATTTACCAGGTTACCGGACTCATCAAGGTTAAAAGTGCCGTCGCGAGTATAATACTCCTCGTTGCCGCGGACAACCCGGAAAAAACCTTCCCCATTAATTGCCAGATCCAGCGAGCGCCCGGTTTTTACGACGTCACCCGGGCTAAAATACTTGGCTACTTGCGCCACCCGCACACCATTGCCCGAGGTTACCTCAGGATTGCCTGGAGAACCGGTATACACAACTGACTGGTTGATCAGTTGGGCAAAATTAGTCCGGAGTTTTTTATAGCCAGGCGTATCGATATTGCTCAGGTTATTAGCCAATGTGTCCACTCTCAGCTGCTGGGCGTTTAGACCACAAGCACTGCTGCTTAATGCCTTCAGCATAACCTTCCACCTCTATAATACCATAATTTTTAAAAAATACCATTATCCGATCTTATTTGCGATATACAATAAAAATATTTTATCTTAAGCTGCCCACCTCGTTAACTGCTTTAGCCAGCAGCTCGTCTTGAGATTGAATCATCCGCTGGTTAGCCTCGTATGCGCGGGTCACTTTAATCAGGCTTACCATCTCGTCCACAAGATTGACATTGGAACCTTCCAGAAAACCCTGCTTGACAGTAGTGGCGGACGCGGTTTCAGCCGCTCCATCCCTGTCGATGAATATATCGTCAGACTCCTTGTAGAGACTGTCGAGGCTGCTGAATTCAGCCAGGCGGAGCCTTTCCACCCGGACACCGTCGACCGTAATGCTCCCGTCGGACTCGACATCAAATTTCAACTCCGCGTCTCCCAGTGATATCTCGCCGTTCTCGCCAAGCACCCGATAACCCCCGGCAGTAGTCAGATAGCCTTCTTCGTCAATTTTAAAAGCGCCGTTGCGAGTATAACCAACTCTGCCCGGCTCACCCTGTCCCGAAGCGTCAACCGCGAAAAACCCCGGCCCCTTCAGGAGAATGTCTGTCTTATTCCCGGTTTCCCGGATAATCCCCGTGGTGAAGTCCGTTGACACTTCCGCCAGCCGCGCCCCTATCCCGGTGGTGCCAATCCTCCGGGTTTTCTGCGGCAATGATGATTTTTCATTCTGCGGACCACCCTTTTCAATCATAAGCATTTCCGGAAAACTTCTTATTAAATATGTGTCCTTTTTATAGCCCGGAGTAGTTGCGTTGGCAATATCATTGGCCGTGCCGTCGATACATGTTTGCAAAACATCCATCCCGGAAGTAGCCATGTATAAGCCTCTTAGCAATTCGTACCACACCCTTCGATTAATTGTTTCATTTATTACACTATTACACAATTCACACGGTCAGGTAGGAAACCTGCTCCAGCTTTTTCCTCAGCCGGTCAATCGCCCTGGTATGCAGCTGACAGACTCTTGATTCCGAAACTTCAAGCACTTTGCTTATTTCCTTTAAGGTCAGCTTTTCTTGATAATATAGGGATAATACCAACTGGTCTTTTTCATTCAGCTGGCCGATCGCTTCTGCCAGAAGACGCCTGCCTTCCTTTTTTTCGACAATATCCAGGGGATCGGGACTTGCCGGATCCCGGATTAAGTCCACCAAGCGGACAGTTTCACCTTCGGTGCCCGGCGTGATTTCATCCAGTGAAGAAAGACTAAGCAGGTTGGTCTGCCCGGCCAGCCTGTGCAACTCAGACAAGCTCACTCCCATTGCCTCAGCCAGCATCTCGCCCGACACATTGTCACCATGTTCTTTTTGCAATTTTTCCCTTGTCGCATTTAAATGCTGTATTCTTTGCCATACCGTACGGGGCACCCAGTTCAGCTTCCGTATTTCATCAATCATGGCGCCCCTGATGCGGCTGTATGCAAAAGCCTTGAAGCTGGTTCCCAGATCAGGATTAAATTTGTCCACCGCCTCCAATAGGCCGAACACCCCGTAGCTTTCCAGGTCTTCCTGGTCTATTACGGCAGGCAGTCTTACCGCCAGCCGCCCCGCGAGATGTTTTACCAAAGGAAGGTGTTCCATAACCAACTCATGCTTGATGCTTTTCTCCCTCGTTGTGTGGTATTCCCGCCAAAGTTCTTCGTTAACAGCCATGTCATCACCCATTTCCATAGAGGAGGCTGCTCTTTTTTATCAGAAGACATCTCATACAAAAAATTCAATTTATCTTAACCGCCTTTGCTCAGACATCCTGTTAAACAAGAAGCGGGTAATTAAATCCTCTTGTTTGCGGCTTATTTTTACAAATTGGATAGCGGCTTGACGCAATCTTGTGCGCTCATCAACCCATGTTCTTAACACTCTGCCGACAACGTCTATATCCTGAGGTCCTGTTTTCAGAGGAACAGCGAATTTGATCATTAAACGCGTTTCCGCGGCTAAATCACTCTTGATCAATATCCTCATCCCGCCGCCGCTTAAATCCAAACTATCTGTTTTTATAAAAACAGGTTCTTTGCCTTCCAAAGGGAGCCTGGCATATTTAACTTCCAACGTCGTGGGAACCCTGACAAACTCCCTTAGCTGCACCCGAGTGTAATCTTCCGGCATGGCCAGCACAAACAGCGGGATATTATCGTGCCGTCGCCCGCGTGTCATGGTGGTAAACTCATACCGCGTCATATCAGCAATAAACGATACTTTTACTTGATCTCCCTTGCTTAAAACCAGCGGCCTTGATTCCTTCACCGGAACCGCTATGCAGAATTCACGCTCGTTGACATCCTGCACGCTGGAAGCGTATCAGTCATCTTCACTATTTAAACGGGCGACCCTGATGTTCTGGTTTATCTTAATCCATTTCCGCGCTGTCAAATATGTTCCTCCTAACAAAATAAACCCATCAACTTGCTCCAGAACCCACCGCCAGCCGCCGCAGAACGCGTTCCTCCCGTCAATAGCTCCGCCATCCCGGCAACACTGCGGGAAGCGGCTGAAGAGGGGCTGGCCGTAAAGAAAGGTTGCTGCCTTTTTATTGCCTGGGCCACCTGCTTGTCTTCGGGGATCCAGCCAAGGCTGTTAATCTTTATTTCCAGGAACCGGCCGGCCACCGCTTGAATTTTGCTTAGCGTGCGCATTGCCTCCTGCCTGCCGGCCGCGCGGTTCACCACCAGATATACTTCCGAATGCACTTTATAATTGGCCAGCACCTTGATCAGCGCGTAAGCGTCGGTCAGCGAAGTCGGATCGGGCGTAACCACTATGATCACTTCCCCCGCCGCCGCTAAGAAACCCAGCACATTTTTATTGATGCCCGCGCCGTTATCGATAATTAGAACGTCGTCAGGAGCGCTGAACCGGTCGAACATTTTCAGCAGCCATTGCCGCCTGGCGTGGTCCAAATTGGCCATCTCCAGGCAACCGGAACCGCCTGATATAACATTTATCCCCAGCGGGCCGGGCACAATTATTTCATCAATGGTTTTATCCCCATAGAGCACTTCATACAGGCTAAAGCGGGGTGTCAGCCCAAGCATTACCTCTGCGTTTGCCAGGCCCAGGTCCGCGTCGAACAGAGTGACCTTGAGGCCCATCCCGGCCAGACAAAGCGCCAGGTTAACCGACAAGCTGGTCTTGCCGACTCCGCCTTTGCCGCTTGCCACGGCTATGGCCCTGGGACCGTACGGCATGTTTTCGCTTTTCGCTATCGAACCCCGGTAAATACGGCCCGCTCTAGGTGGCCATAGTTTCATCCGGGTCAACTCCCCTGAAAAGTAGTTCCGCTATGCTCCTGGGCTTAGCTTCGCTGATGCAGTCCGGTATACCCTGGCCGTCCGCCAGGTAGGCCACAGGCATGCCATAATTATTGACTACATTTAAAACAGAGCCAAAAGTCTCGGTCTCATCAAGCTTAGTGAAGATTATTTTTGAGCACTTAATCCGCTGGAATTCATAAACGATTTTATTTAAATCCCTGTTTTTTGTGGTTAAACTTAAAACCAAGAAGATGTCCTGCGGCTCTCCCACAGCATTAAGAAAACTCTTTAACTCCAGCAGTTGTCCGTTATTTCGCGCCGAGCGGCCGGCAGTATCTACCAGGATATAGTCTTTATCCGCGTGGTTTTCCAACACTCTGCCAAGTTCAGCCGGAGTCATCACCACTTCAACCGGAATACCCAGAAAATCTCCATAAACCTGCAGTTGTTCCATCGCTCCCAGCCGGTATGTCTGCACTGCAACCAGGGCAATCTTTTTCTGCTCGTCAAGGCTGAGTTTGGTCGCTAACTTTGCCAGCGTGGTTGTCTTTCCCACCCCGGTGGGACCGACGAAGGTCAGCACCCTTGCTTTTGGCGCTTGTATGTAGGCCGGCTCCAACAGGCGGATGATTTGCCTTTTGATATGCAGGTAGGCATTTTCGGATTCAGCGCCGGGCTGGCTTGACTCACTGCCGAGGTCCGACAACAGACTATCGACGATATTTTCATCCACATCCATTTTCAGCAGCGCTTCTCGCCAGTTGATTACCAAATCTTCGCCCCGGCTCGCCCCTATTTCTTTGTTCACAATCATTTCAAAGAGATTTCCCCTTTCGTGGCCCGGCTGGACAAACCGCACGCCGGTGTCCGCGTTGGCGCCCGGCTCCACCGCCGGCCGGCCGTTCACCGGGTTCCCTTGCTGCTTTGCGCCGTGTCCGCCGCCGGTAAGGTAGAGCGTGCGTCCACCATGTCCTTGCTGTTTCAGGGGCAGCGGCGCTGCGGGGTGAGTTTGCCTGCCTGCCGTGTTGCCGGCCGCCGCAGTGAGCTGCGCCGGGGCTCTTTTCAATCTTAGATTGATCTCGTGGGGCTCATCAAGGGCGGCGGTAACTTCCAGCAGCCTGGGCGTAAAAAACCCCGCGAGGCCCTTGGAAGGCACCCGGTAACTGCTGACGATCACCGCCTCCGGACCCAGATCTTGCTTTATCAGCCTGATTGCCTCCTGCATTTCTCTAACTACATAACGTTTAATTTTCAATCAAACATCACCGTCCCTACAGCTTCAACTTCAATATTCGGAGCTATTTCATTCATTGAAAGAACCGCCATGTTCGGCAGCAGCCTTTCTGTCAGCCTGCGAAACGGCAGGCGTACCTTTGACGAGCAGAGAACCACCGGGGGCAACCCGCGCAAGGCCAGATTATCAACCGTTTCCTTCAACTTATTTAAAACCTGCCTGGCAACCTGCGGTTCTAAAACAGGATAGGAACCCATCTGAGTCTGCTCGATGGATTCGGCAACCGACTGCTCCAACCTGGGGTGTAAAGTGACTACCGCTATTTTTGATGAGTCCGTCCCGGTATACTGGCTGCAAATGGTCCTGGCCAGGGCCTGCCGCGTGCATTCCGTCAGGTAGTCGGGGTCCTTGCTTATTCTGGCGCCGTCCGCCAGCGCCTCTAAAATACTGGCCAGGTCCTTAATCGGCACCCTTTCTTTCAGTAGATTCTGCAAGATTTTTTGCACTTCGCCCATGCTCATCAAGTCAGGAACCAGTTCCTCCACCACAACCGAATTCTTTTCTTTGACAACATCCAGCAGTTCCTTCACTTCCTGCCTGCCCAGCAACTCATGCGCGTGCTTTTTCACAATCTCGGTGAGGTGGGTGACCAGCACGGTGGCACAGTCGACAACGGTAAAACCGGTCATCTCCACCTGGTCGCGGTCTTCAGCGGCCACCCACCAGGCAGGCAGGCCGAAAGTCGGCTCAGTGGTAGGTGTTCCTTTGACGTTCAGTTCCTGCCCAAGCGGGTCCATGGCCAGGAATTGCCCCGGCATCAACTCGCCGGCGGCTACTTCTACCCCGCGCAGCTTAAAAGAGTACGCGTTCGGGTTAAGCTGCAGGTTATCCCTGATCCGGATTGGGCGTACGTAAATGCCCATTTCCCCGGCGCACTGGCGCCGGACAGCCGCCAAACGGTGCAGCAGGTCACCGCCCTGCCCCTCGTCAGTCAGCAGGATCAGATTATAACCTATTTCAATTTCCAAGGTATCCACCTGGAAGAACGCGGAAACATTTTCCGGCTCTTTCTTTCGATCACGGCTCTCCCGCGCAACCTGTTCCCGCTCCGTCGTCGATTTTTTCTGCTCCGCGCGGAGCATGCTGTATGCAAAGTATCCCGTAATGCCGGCCAGGGAGAGAAACAATATGTTCGGCATAGCCGGAATAAGGCCGATCACAAACAGGATAAATGTGGCCACTATCAATACTTTCGGGAAATTTAAAAACTGGCTTGAAAGATCTTTGCCAAAGCTGGTTTCGGAAGTGGCCCTGGTGACCAGAATACCAGTCGCGGTTGAAATAAGGAGCGCCGGTATCTGGGCAACCAAACCCTCACCGATGGTCAGCAATGTATAAGTCTGCAGCGCCTCAATAAAAGGCATGTTCTTCTGCACCATGCCGATAATCAGTCCGCCCAGAATGTTGATAATTATGATAATGATACCGGCGATGGCGTCTCCGCGGACGAACTTGCTGGCCCCGTCCATCGCCCCGAAGAAGTCAGCTTCACGCTGCAGGCGTTTCCGCTTCTCCCGCGCTTCGACCTCGCTAATCATGCCGGCGTTAAACTCGGCGTCAATGCTCATCTGCTTGCCCGGCATGGCGTCCAGGGTAAACCGCGCGGCAACCTCCGCCACCCTGCCTGCGCCGTTGGTGATCACCACGAACTGGATGACAGTGATAATAATAAATACGACCATACCAACCACATAGCTGCCGCCGACCACAAACTCTCCAAAAGCCGCGATTACGTTACCGGCCGCCGCGTTGCTCAAAATCAAGCGGGTGGACGAAATATTCAGCGCCAGGCGGAAAAGCGTGGTTACCAGCAAGAGCGAAGGAAAAACAGAAAATTGCAAGGGCTCGACAGTAAACATAGTGATTAAGAGAACCACCAGCCCCATGGTCATGCTCAGAGTCAGCAGGACGTCTAGAAAAGCAGGCTTCAGCGGAATAATGATCAACAGGATGATCCCAACGATCAGCCCGGCGATAATCAAATCGCTGCTCTTTTTTAAATACGCTTTTGCCGTTACGGGCAGGGGTGTTGGAGAAGCCATTTTTCCCTCGCTTGTTATCACTGTTAGGTACTCAGAAGTCAGGAGTCAGAATTCAGCATAATTCAAAACAATAAATGTTCTTTCTTTTATTCTGACTGCTGACTCTGGGCACTGAGTACTAACTTTTTATTTGTTCGGAATTCAGCAGTCAGCATTCAGAATAATTCATCACAAGATACTGTTCTTTTATTCTGACTCCTGACTCCTGCTCACTTAATAAGATCGGTAGTTTTCTTTTGCTTTCAGCCGGTAAACCATGGCCAGGATTTGCGCCACAGCCTGGTAAATCTCCAGCGGTATTTCCTGATCGATTTCCACGTTATGATAAATAAACTGCGCCACTTCTTTATTCTCAATGACCGGAACGGCATTGTCGCCGGCAATTTCCTTAATCCGCAAGGCGAAGTGTCCCGCCCCTTTAGCCACCAGACGGGGCGCCGCCATCTCGCCCTGCTCATAACGCAGGGCAACCGCCAGGCGGGTCGGGTTGGTTACCACCACAGTGGCCTTCGGCACTTCCTTGGCGATCCGGCTCATGGAAATATTGCGGTGGACCTCCCGCCGCCTGGACTTAATCTGCTGGTCGCCTTCCATCTGTTTGAATTCATCCTTCACTTCCTGCTTGCTCATCATCAGGCTTTTATTGTATTCATAGCGCTGGTACAGATAATCAAACAGCGCTAAAACAAGGTAGCACAGCCCCGCCCAGAAGGCCACTTTAATAATAAAACCAACTACTACCTGATAAATCCCCCACGGTGAGCAGTGAAAAAGCACAAGCAGGCTATCCAGACTTTTTCTAATTAATTGAAAGGTAATCCCGCCGATTATCGAGAACTTCGCGATTGACTTGACCAGCTCAACCAGGCTGCGGCGTGAAAACATGCGCTGAAAGCCCGACAAAGGGTTTAAGACGTTAGGGTTGGGCCGCAGCGCTTCACTGGAAAGAAGAAAACCAACCTGAGCAATGTTGGAAACCATAACCACCAGCAAAGCGACTCCAAAAAAAGGAGCGAGCACTTTCAAGGAAAACATCACCGCGTCGCTGAGCGACAGCAGCGGGTTGTAATCCGCACCGTAGTGGCCGCCGACCTCGCTGAAATAGCCGGTCAAATAACGCTGCAGGTCCAGAAAAAAAGAATCTTTTACGGCATATAGCAAAATCACTAGCGCCAGCAGGCATAAAGCACCGGTTAAATCAACGCTTTTCGCCACCTGTCCTTTTTTCCGCGCTTCCTCCAAGCGCTTAGGTGTCGCCTGTTCCGTTTTTTCCTGTGCGCTGCTGCTGCCGGCCACTTATATCAACACTCTCATTAATGAATATAAATCTCTTTCGATCATGTTGATCAATGAGTGAAAGACAGTCCCGAGCAAGGGGATTAAAAAACTCAAGGTCAACAGACCGACTGCTATTTTAACGAGAAAACCAGTTAGAAACACATTGATCTGCGGTGTGGTGCGCGATAAAAAGCCAAGGGCCAAATCACTCACCAGCAGCACAGCCAGGACAGGCGCGCTCACCTGTAAAGCAATGGTAAACGCCCCGGAAAAAGTTTTTATCAGAACGAGCGGCATGCTTCCATTCATCAGGGTTGCCGCGCTCAGCGGCACGAGATCGTAGCTTTTCGCCAGACCCATAATCAGGGTGTAATGGCCGTCCAGGATCAGGAAGAGAATTAGCGCCAGCAGGTACAAGTACTGGGCAAGCAGCGTGTTCTGCACCCCGTTCATCGGGTCAACCATGCTGGCCATGGAATAGCCAATCTGGACATCAATCATCTGGCCGGCCATCCGGATACTGTTTAGAATAATTGTTACCGTGATGCCTAATAGCAAGCCGACAGCAATTTCGCTGATAATCGCCAGCCCATACCCCCAGACGCCTCCGGGCAGCGCTGTCAGGTTGGCGGCGGCGGTGGGGAAAAGAACAATGGCCAGCGCCAGCGGAAAACAGACTTTAAAAAGCGGCGGGATACCCCTAAAACCAAAAAGCGGCCCCGAAATCATAAAGGCTGCAGCCCTTAAAAACACCAAAAAGAAGGCTAACAACTGGTTTATATCGGGCAAATATCAACACCCCGGTCAATGTAGTAAATTGGGTATCTGGCCATAAAGGTTCGTTGTGTAATTAATTACATTTTTCAGCATCCAGGAACCCAGCAGCAGCAAAGTTAAAAACATCCCCACTATTTTCGGCACCATATTCAACATTTGATCCTGAATCTGGGTGGTGGCCTGCAGCACGCTGATCAGCAGGCCGATCAAAAGCGCCACAGCCATGGACGGTCCCGCAAGGAGCAAAACCATAAACAAAGCTTCACGCGCCATATGAACAACGAAGGTTTGGCTCAACTTTCTTTCCTCCTCCTCACCGGAAGCTTTCCATCAGGGATTTAACAACCAGCGACCAGCCGTCCACCATTACAAAGAGAAGCAATTTGAAAGGCAGCGCGATCATGATCGGCGGAAGCATAAACATGCCCATTGCCATCAGAATGCTGGCCACAACCATGTCAATAACCAGGAAAGGCACAAAAAGAAGGAACCCGATTTCAAAAGCCGTTTTCAATTCACTGATCACAAACGAAGGTATTACCACATATAAAGGCACATCTTCAGGTTTCTCCGGCCTTTCTATTTTCGCCAGATTGACAAACAATCCAAGATCTTTTTCCCTGGTCTGCCTGAGCATAAAGCTCTTCAAAGGCTTAGCCGCCAGCTCCTGCGCCTCCTGCTGGCTGATCTGGTTATTCAAGTAGGGCTGGAGCGCTCCCTCATTGATTTCTTGGTAAGTCGGCGCCATGATAAATACCGTCAGAAACAAGGAAAGACCTATAACAACCTGATTGCTTGGAATCGTGGGCACTCCCAGGGCTGTCCGCAGCAATGAAAGCACAATCACGATCCTGGTAAAAGAAGTCATCATCACCAGGAAAGCAGGCGCCAGTGACAATAACGTCAGCAGGACAAGCAGCTTGACACTGTCCACCACCTGCTCCGGGCTGTCAGAAGGATGAATATTCAGGTCAACAGCCGGAAGCGGCGCGGCCGCCGCTTCCGTGGTCAAGAGAAATGTTAATGCCAATAGCAGGAGAAGGACCGTGAGCCTAACCTTCAAACTTTTTCACTCATTTCACATTACCTATTCTGCTTATTGCCACGTCGCATGCCGCCTCCCTGCCGGGAAGCGCCCAGTGACCGCAGCTTGTCCATAGCAGCCAGACTTGCCTCGAAAATAAACCCCCTTTTCAACCGGCCGGGAACAGGACCTGTGTCCCCGGTCACACCGGTTTCCCGGATCTGATCGATTTCTTTTATGGCCCGGGGGGTCAATTCCAAAACATCTTCAGCAGCTATCTTTTCCGGTAAAGGTAATTCATCCAGTTCCTTAATTAATTGAATTGTGTTGTCCTGGTGGGCCAGCAGGTAATACTTTTCTCCAAGGCCGATCAGACTCAAAACCGTTTTGGGCCCCAGGGGAAGCTGCTCAACCAGCTTCATCCGGTTCTTGCCCGGCGTCACCGCATAGCGGCGGGCAAGACCATACTTCAATACCAGATAAGCCATGAAGAGAACAACCGGTAAAGCAACCAGCACACGGACCGCAGCCCAGATTAAATCACTGCTCATATCAAGCCTTCCGACAATTTTAAATTTTGAACCTCGTTGACAGCGTTGATCCGGACGTTAAAAACGTCGTTGACAATAATCACTTCACCTTTGGCGAACCTTTGCTGGTTGACGTTCACCTCAACCGACTCACCGACAACTTTGTCAAGCTTGATCACGGAACCTTCCTCAAGGCTCAGCAATTCCCCTAAATTGAGGTCCCCCTGACCAAGCTCAACGCTTACCTCAATGTAGACATCATCCAGGTGGGACAGGCCTGTTTTCAGGTTTTCCATATCCGCCGGTTTTAGAGAGGGAAATTGTACTTTTCTTATTTCAACCTCGCCTTTTTTCGGGCTGCCTAGAAGAGACTTGATTTCTTCTTCGGTCATCAAAGCGCTTCCTCCTACTGGACCAGAAAATCCGTGAAAAATATTCCGGTGATATCTCCGGTTTTCAAATTATTGTTAATATCATTAAGCAAGCTATTTTTAAGATTCTCAACCGCACCGGCGGCAGTGACGTCGGTAAGCGTTTTCGTGCGCAAAGTGGAAATCAAGGTGTCCCTTACCTGATGCTGCTTGTCCTTTAATTCCTTGGCCAGGTGTTTATTATCCCTGGGATACTCTGTGACAACCTCAACCCTGAGGTAGTGCCCTCCCCCGTCACCGGAAAGATTCACCACTACTTCGCCCAGATCCAGTTTCTCACATTCCACTTCCGCCGCTTTTGCGGTTTTTTCAGGCGCTGTTTTCTCTTCCACACTGCTGGACTTCTTCACCACCGCGCCATCCTCGGCTGGACTCTTAAAAAAGAAATACCAGCCGGCCGCAGAACCGGCCAAAACCACCAGGATTATGAGCAAAATCAATATTAATTTTTTTCTTTTTGATTTTTCTTTCTGGCTACCTTTTCCCTGAGGTTTTTCACTGTCCTTCGGCACGGCCACACCTACTTTTCTTGGATTCTTGGATTATATGAAACATACGGCTTAGCATTACTGCCCTAAAAAGGCCCTTCTTATATTAAGCTTAAAATACAGCTACCGCTTGATGTTCAACAATTCCTCCAAAATCTGGTCGGAAGTGGTGACTGTCCTGGCATTGGCCTGGTAGCCCCGCTGGGTGGTGATCATGTTGACAAACTCGTCGGTCAGGTCCACGTTGGACATTTCCAGGAAGCCGGAGTCGATTTCACCGTAGCCGCCGGAATTGGGCGCCCCGTAGGCCCCACCCGAAACCTCCCCGCTGGTCGGAGAAATTCGATATATATTTAGTCCGTCCCGCTCCAGGCCGTCCTGGTTGGGAAACATGGCCAGTCCGATTTGAAAAGCATCCTCATACTCGGTACCGTCCAGGAGTGAATAGGATATATACCCGTCTTTCTCAATATTGATAGTCGCCACCCCGCTCGAACTAACGTCAAGCGTGATCGGGTTGCCGTCAACATCACAAAGGTTGTAGCCGCTCGAATTGACCAGATTGCCCACATTGTCAATATAGAATATTCCTTCTCTTGTATACGCCTCGTTAGTTTGGCCGGTCCCATCAACCATATTGCCGTCTGTCGACAATACGAACCAACCGTTTCCGTTGATGTAAAGGTCAAGCGAGCGGCCTGTGGTTTGCGGAGCCCCCTCGCCGGTATTGTTGGTGATGCTGGAAACCATCACGCCCAGACCGACTTGTGAGGGGTTGACTCCGCCTACTGTACCATCTCCGGCACTGGGGTAGCGCACCGTCTGGTACAGAATATCCTGAAAATTTGTCCTGCTGCCCTTAAAGCCGGTTGTGTTGACATTGGCGACGTTATTGCCGATAACGTCCATTCTGATCTGGTGGTTTTTCATTCCCGAAGCGCCGGAAAAAAGAGACCTAATCATTATTATTATCCTCCTTTTGGTCAGCCGCCTCAGTCGTTCGGCGGCCCGCGCAGCCCCCTCTCGGGCCGGCTGCGATTTCTTAAGTAGTCAGTAATCAGTAGTCAGTAGCTGTCTTTTTGGTTTTCCCATGGGGTTGAAGCAAACAACCCGGACCAGCTACCTTACGATTACTGCACTGTCTATATTGGTGAAAACATGGTCTGTCGTAGAATTATTGTCCATGGCCGTCACTATCGTCTTGTTGCGGACGCTGGTGATCAACGCCAGGTCACCGTAAATAATCAGCGATTCACGCGAGCCCTTGGATTCGGCCTGTTTCACGGCCATATTGATCTTGTCCAGATCATCCTGAGCCAGGACAATATTCCTCTCTTTCAGCCGCTTTTCAGCGTGCGCTGAAATCTTTATTTCCTGACCCTTGGCAATCTCCCGCTGCACCGCTTCCTGAAAGGACAGCTTGTCGTCTTTCCGGGGCGACTGCCTGCCACCCGCCGGAACAACCGGAAGCGGCGCGACCGGCAGGATGGAGCTGATTTCCCGGTTCATTCCGCACCACCTCTACTGTACTTCGGTCACTTGATCCAAACCGTAAGCCGTCCCGCTCACATAGACATTAACAACACCGTTTGTGACAGTAACTTTCTCCACCTGCCCGGAAATTTCATTGCCATCGGAAGTAATTTTTACCTGATGTCCAATAAGCGCCGACGCCTGACTCATTTCCTGCGAGAGTTTTAGTTGGGCGATTTCTTCATTCATATTTGTCAGTTGCTCAAGCATGGTAAATTGAGCCATCTGTGCTATAAATTCGCTTGTATCCTGCGGGCTGGTCGGGTCCTGGTTTTGCAGCTGGGTCACGAACAGCTGGAGAAACGCGTCCTTATCAAGAGTCTTTACCGGATCTCTCTTGCTGGCTTCCGCTGAATACGAGTAATCATTAGTAGTCGATGTGACTTCCACAATATCACCTCCTAAGTTATACTAAGTAGTTAACCTGCCAGGAACCCGTGCCGGTCCCGCCAGCCTGTGGGGATTCCGCAGGAATGTCACCGTCAATACGGTAGTTGCCGCTGCCGTAATGAACCGCGCCGCCCTCATTACTTCGCTCATAATAAAGATTTGAGCTGTCCTGGCTGCCGTTCCCGACGAACACAAACGCTTCATTCAGCTTCAGATCCTGCTGATCGAGAGAAACCCTCAACTGCTGCAGCGAACCTTCCAGAACCTCTTTCACGCTGTTATTCGCGGTGTAGAAGTGGGCGTTTAATTCACCTTTGTGGAAATACAGCTTGATTGTGAGCTGTCCCAGCTGTTCCGGCTCAAGTTTCAGCTGGACCTGGGTCTGCCGGTCGCCGCCGCTTGTGTTGTATATGTGCCTGATTTCCTGAAGCACCCTGTCCCTCAGGTCGGATAACGCAACCCCCTTCGCACTGTCCGTGGTGGAAACCTGCGCGGAAAATTGAGCTCTGGCATCCGCCGTATTGTTAGTCCCCAGCCCGTTGCCGGCCTCGACCTTTTCGGACGCAACCGCGTTGTTTATTATTACATTTTTACTCTCATCAGCGGTTTGCGCTCCTTTTGGCTTATCGTTCGGCAGCTTGTTTTCATTACCGCCCTGGTAGGCTAACTGCGCATTGCGCTGTTGTTCCGCTGACGCAACTCCGGACTGACTCCCGCCATCCGGTTTGAGCACGGCGTTTTCAGAAACCACCGTGACAGTTTTCTTTTCAGCGGTCAACCGGGAATCTTCCGCCGCTATCGTACCGGCAGCAACATTTTTCATCTCTCCCGCGTTAGCGCCGTTGACCGCCGGGTTCGCGTTTTTAATATTAGACACATCTTGAAGATTCTTTTCCATCCCGTCCTCAGCGGGGGTGCCGGCAGCATTAGCCGCTCCGGCCGCCTGCCCGGAAGGAACACTATTCGGCTGCATATCCTGAACAGCCGGATATTCTCCAGACGCTCCCAGGCTATTGGGGGCGTTAGCAGCTTGAGAAATCACCACAATTGTCGTTTTAGCCGCGTCCGCGGGTTGCTGTGCTGCGGCGGCGCTATTATCTCTCATTATTGCCTGGGCGTTTTGCCCTT
Source organism: Pelotomaculum sp. PtaB.Bin117 (assembly GCF_002067195.1). Lineage (NCBI taxonomy): Bacteria > Bacillati > Bacillota > Clostridia > Eubacteriales > Desulfotomaculaceae > Pelotomaculum > Pelotomaculum sp. PtaB.Bin117. Next base: position 31,620 of record NZ_MVQM01000099.1, read on the forward strand.
CACCAGTCATCATACCTGTTTCAGGTGTTTCGAGCGGGATTCCTGCCGACACCGGCACGCCCGCCGACGCTGTCTCAACATTCGCCCCGAAAACAGGCTGGGTTTGTCCGGCAAGTCCCGTCGGTTGATCAACCGGTATCTCAGGCAGGGAAGCCGCCGGCATTATCTGGGTTGCATCCGGGAGCGTTCCCGGCACGGACGCCTGCCCTGTCTCACCGACTGTTAATTGTGCTCCCTGGCCGGTTACTTGTGGTTCCGGTTGTGAAAGAGCCGGTTGCATACTATCTTCCGGTAAATCATCGTTGACAATCAGCGGATCAACAAAAGCGTCCCTCCCGGTTCCGGAACTCACTTTATTGTCATCAGCATTGCCGGAATCATTCGCCGGCCGTCTTGTTTGGGCAGGCTGCTGACTGAGCAGCGCCATGACGGCAGCCATGGCCGTATCAAACCCTCCCGCGTCCGTCTGATTTCCAGAAAACGATCCGCCGCCTTTCGGTGGAACCGCTACGTTATTGACAACAGATACTTGCACTTTTTCACCTCCTTTCAAGAGATGGTCTATGATCAAAAAGGCTGTTATTAATTACCCCTAAATCTGTTTCTCCTGCCGCTGGTGAGCGTAGAGAGCCAGTTCGTCCACTTCTTTTTGCTCCCTGGCCGCGGTTTCGCGCTTGTAGTTCATTAAATGCTTATCTTTCAGCGTTTCGATGACCTGCCGCTCCTGTCTGGCCTGAACAGCCGCGTGGCGCTTATTCTCAACCACCAGGCCGGCATTGCTGACATCATTTTCTTGCACGCTGATTTTCTTGCTTAACGACGCCCTGTAGAAGGATAGATACTCGACTCCTAAAACGTCCACATCCGCTTCTTCCACCTCAAATGCCGCTTCCAGGCGCTGCCTGGTATTCTCCAAAAGAGCCAGGCGCCGGTTATACTCGTGATGGGCAACCGCCAGGGCCTGCTCCGCGGAAACTTCCTTCGCCGCCCGGTGCTGCAGCACCGGTTCAAGTTGAAAATGAAACTTAGCGATGTCGTGTCACCCCTTTTTGGGCTATTGCCTTCAGCCTTTCCAGTGTGTCGTCATAATCATTATGCTCGAGCATTCCCTGCCGCAAAAAATCAATTATACCCTGGTAGGAAGCGATGGCTTCGTCAACGCGCGGGTTTGAACCCGCCACGTAAGCCCCGATATTGATCAGATCTTCCGCCTGGCGGTAAGCCGCCAGCAGGTCACGCAGCTTCCCGGCCCGCGCCCGGTGTTCCTCCGAGGTAATGTCGGGCATCAAGCGGCTGACACTGTTCAGCACGTCCACCGCCGGGTAATGGTTGGCCGCGGCCAGCGAGCGGGACAGCACAATGTGCCCGTCCAGAATGCCGCGCACCGCGTCGGAAATCGGTTCATTCAAATCATCCCCGTCCACCAGCACCGTAAAAAAAGCCGTGATTGAGCCGGTGTCAGACATGCCCGGCCGCTCAAGCAGCCGGGGCAGCAGCGCGAACACTGAGGGAGTATAGCCTTTAGTCGCCGGCGGCTCCCCGATAGCCAGGCCGACCTCACGCTGGGCCATGGCAAACCTGGTCACCGAATCCATCATCAACAGCACGTCCTTGGCCTGATTCCGGAAATATTCGGCGATAGCGCAGGCGACAAAGGCGCCTTTCAGGCGCACCAGCGCAGGCTGCTCCGATGTAGCCACCACAACCACCGAGCGGGCCAAGCCCTCCGGGCCGAGGTCGGTCTCGATAAAATCCAGCACCTCCCGGCCGCGCTCGCCAATCAAGGCGATCACATTAACGTCGGCGCTGCCGTACCGCGAGATCATCCCCATTAAAGTACTCTTTCCGACCCCGCTGCCGGAGAATATGCCGATACGCTGCCCCCGGCCGCAGGTGAGAAACGCGTCCACCACCCGCACTCCGGTCGACAGCACCTCAGATATACGTCTTCTCTTGAGCGGGTTGGGCGGACGGTTGTCCACCGGGTATTCTTCAGTAAGCCCGTTCAGAGGACCCAGACCGTCCAGGGGATGACCCAGACCGTCCAAAACCCTGCCGAGCAGTTGTTCTCCTACTTTAACATAAAACGGCTTGCCCGTGGGAGTAACGCTGCATCCCTGGTAAATCCCCCTGAGCTCGCCAAGCGGCATCAGCAGCGTGCTTCCATCACGGAAACCGACCACTTCAGCCCTCACCGGCTCAGATTCACCCGGCACATTAATCCCGCAAACCTCTCCGATGGGAGAGTTGATTCCCTGCACTTCGACAGTGAGCCCGATTACACGGGTCACCCTGCCGGTCAGTCTAAGCAAATTGGCCTCTTTTACGCGAGACTTCCATACCGACAGGTCTATCGGAGCACTTTCCACAAATTAGCCCTCCTCGCCATAAAGCGCCTTCAGCAACGCTTCACGCCGCGTTTCCATAGTAGCGTCCACCCGTCCATTCTCAGTTTCAATCCGGCATCCGCCCGGCTGGATCGAAGCGTCGGCAATCACCTGAAACTCCGCTTTCGCCGGCAGAATACCTCTCATTTCTTCTTTTCTTTTTTCATACAGCGCCATTTCCGACGGGTTTATATACAGAACCACTTGGAGCCTGTCCGCTACCAGGCGAAGCGACTCCATGGCCACATTACAAACAATTTCCGGCTCAAGAGACAGCTGCGCCGACAAGATCCTTTCGGCTATTTCCCTGGCCAGGCTGATAATACTGCCTTCAAGCGACATCAGGGTCTGGCGGCGGCTCTCTTCCGCCTGATTCATAACATCCAGCGCCGCTGCCCGGATGGCTTCGCCTTCTTCCTTCGCCTTGGCCATCCCTTCCTGGAAGCCGTCCCGATATCCCTGGTCAAACGCGGTCTTGCGCGCGTCTTGCTTGATCTGCTCGCTTTCAAGCTCCGCTTGACGGTGAGCTTCCTGCTTGATCTTCTCGCCGTCAAGCCGGGCCTGTTTGATCATCTCATCCGCGGCCGCGCGGGCCGCGCTTAATGTTTCTTCGGCCTGCGCCAGGATTTCAGCGCTTAAATCCACATCATCCCCCGGCTTATTCTCCGGCGCCGCATGGTCTCCATTCCCGTTGCCGCTACCGTTGCCGCGGCCAAACCCGGGTTCTTCAACAATGTTGCACAACCTGAGCGGTAAAACATGTAAAAGGCTATCCCGCACTTCAGCGCTTTTGATAATTTTATACAAGTACATCCTCGCCACCCCGCGAGATAATAATTTCGCCGCTTTCGTCGAGCTTGCGGAGGATATTCACAATCTTCTGCTGCGCTTGCTCCACTTCTCTCAAGCGCACCGGCCCCATGAATTCGATTTCTTCTTTGAGCATTTCCGCCGCGCGCTTGGACAGGTTCTTGTAAATCCTGGTGTTCACATCCTCGCCGGCGCCGCGCATAGCCATGGCCAGGTCTTTTGAATTGACCTCCCGCAAAACTCTCTGAATGAAGTTGTCCGGGAGCATGATAATGTCTTCGAAAACAAGCATGCGTCTCTTGACTTCTTCCGCCAGCGCCGGGTCTTCTCTCTCCAGACCTTCTAAAACCACTTTTTCCGCGCTCCTGCCCACTCTGTTCAGAATATCCACCAGTGACTGGATACCGCCCACAATGGAATGGTCCTGCTGCACGACGGAAGAAATCTTTCTTTCCAATACAGCCTCGACATCTTTGATCACATCAGGAGTCAGGCGGTCGATAATAGCGACGCGCCTGGCTATATCGCTCTGCATGTCCGGCGGCATGGACGCCAGGATAACACCGGCCTGCTCCGGGGTAAGGTGGGCGAGAATAAGCGCCACAGTTTGCGGGTGCTCTTCACGGATGATGTTCAAAATAGATTTCGGATCGGCCTTGCGCAAGGCGTTGAAAGGAACCGCCTTCATTTCCTTGGTCAACTTGGATAGTATTTCAGAGGCTTTTTGTGCTCCGAGGGTTTTTTCAAGCAATTCCTTGGCGTAACCCATGCCACCGTGAATCAGGAACTCCCGCGCCCGGTGCAGTTCAAAAAACTCATCAAAAACAGCATACTTGATCTCAGGAGGCACTTTAATCATATTGGAAATTTCTTGAGTAAGCTGTTCAATTTCCGCATCCGCGAAACGTTGCTTCAAAACCTTGGCCGACAGGTCCGAACCCAGGGCGATCAACAGTATCGCTGCTTTTTGAATACCGGTCAGCTTGGAAAGCTGCAATTTGGTCCCTCCTAATCCCTCAACCAAAGTTTGAGAATCTCAGCAACGTCATCCGGTTTTTCGGAAGCCATTCTCCGGATCTGCTCTTGCTTGTCATCCCGGATTTCCTGCTCCGGTTCCTTCTCCAGGATGCCAACCGGAATAAAGGTTTCTTCTATTTCTTCTTGCTCTTCCATTTGCCTTTGCGCTTCGCGGCGCCGCTTCGCTATGTACATAACCAGTAAAATAAGCAGCGCAATCAAGATTATTGCGGCCACGGCGGCAATTATATAGAGCCGTTCCCTTTCCCTGGCGCTTTTTTCTTGAGCCGCCTCCGCTTCCATTTTTTTCTGGAGCGAATCGTCAAACGCCATACTGCTGACATTAATCTGATCGCCGCGACTTTCATCGTACCCGATGGCGGCGGCGACGGCATCCTTGATTTTCGTCACGTCCACCGGGCTTTCCGGGTTGTCATTCACCACCACCGCCGCCGACAGGCGCTTCACTCTGCCCGGCGCCGCGGACATTGTTTCTTCTTTTGAACTCACCTGATAATTGATGGTGTTCTCTTCCTTGCTGAAGTTGGACGAGTCGACGCTCTCTACAAAGGGAGTCGTGGTAATGTTGGAGTCGGTTCCAACCGCGCCGCCCGTCGTGCTGCCCTTCCCTGTTTCCTTGACGTTATGCTCGCTGACCTTCACATTGTCCGGATTTGTGCTGGTTGTGCTGGTGACTTGCTGCTTGCTGAAATCGAGATCAGCGGTAACCATCGCCACGGAATTATTCTGGCCGGTGATTTTGACAAGCATTTGCTGAATCCTTTTTTCCAGCTCTTTTTCATAATCACGCTGCAGCTTTTGCTGTTCCAGAGTAGTTTTAGTGAGCACCACATCCGGGTCACTTTTAACCTGCAAGTCTTCGCTTAAGACATTTCCCATGTTGTCGATAATATGAATATTTTCCGGCTTGAGCCCTTCCACGCTGCCCACAAAGAGATCGCTGATCCCCTGCACCTGCTCCGGTTTCAATTCGGCCCCGGGTTTTAACGTCAATGCCACCGAGGCTGTCGGAGTGCCCTGGTTGTCAACAAACACGCTTTTTTCGGGAAGCACCAGATGCACCCTGGCGTCCTGCACCCCGTCAAGGTGCAAAATTGTTCTAGTCAATTCTCCCTGCAGGGCCCGCTGGTAGTTTACCTGCTGGTCAAAATCGCTTTGCCCGAATTTATTCTGATCAAAAAGCTCAAACCCCTTGTTGTCGCCGCCCAGTACGCCAGTGCTGGCCAATTGGATCCTCGCTTCGTAAACCTGAGACTCCGGAACATTGATGGTTTGCCCCTGATCAGCAAGCTGGTAAGGAATCTTCAAAGTCTTTAACTCTTCTGCGATAGCTCCCGCTTCCTTCGGATCCAGTCCCGATAAAAGAGGCTCGTAATTAGGTCTTGCGGCAATCAGTCCAAGATAGATGAAGCATACCAAAACACCTACCGCAACCAGGACCGAGATTATTTTTTGATTTCGGTTTAAAGCCTGATATCTCTCCTTGACCATGGCTAAAGAGCCGCCTAGGTTCAATCAAACCACCTCAAACATCCAAATGAAACGCATTATGATTAAAAAAAGTACTATATCTGCATACGTGAGACTTCCTGATAAGCCTCAATCACCTTGTTTCTTACTTCAACCGCCAGCTGCATGGTCAAACTAGCTTCCTGCATGGCTATGGCAACCTGGTGAAAATCCTGAACCTCACCCGTGAGAAACTTTATCGTCAGATTGTCCGCGTTAACCTTGCTGTCATTCAATTTTTTCAGGGAGTTGTCCAGCATCTCGGCGAAAGAACTACCCCCGCTTTCCGGTTTATTCCCGGACCCCGCCGGTTGCACCGGTAAAGCCAGTCCTACGGGCGACACTTGCATTTGCCTGTCCTCCTTTTAACCGCGGCCTATTTCCAGCGCTTTCAAGGCCATATCCTTGGCGGCGTTCAGAGCCGTCACATTCGCCTCATAAGCCCTGGTGGCGGTAATCATATTGACCATTTCATTAACAACGTTAATATTCGGATAAGCTACATAGCCTCTTTCGTCCGCGTCAGGATGGGTAGGCTCATAGACCAGCCTGGGCGGGTTGTTGTCTTCCAGCACCTTGGTCACCCGCACGCCGGCGCCTTTGAAAAACGGCTGCGACGCGCCGGTTTCCTCTTCCTGCTTCAGTATCTGGGCGAACAAAGGAATCCTCCTGCGGTAAGGAGGGTTGCTCGGATCATCCGGCGTGCCGGTGGTATTCATATTCGCGATATTATTAGCGATCAAGTCCAGCCGCAATCTTTCCGCCGTAAGGCCAGAGGCGCTGATCGCAAAAGAACTGAAAAAGCCTGCCATTTATTTACCCCCTCCCCTTAATAACGTAACTCAAACCGGAATAACGGTCGCTCAGCTCTCTGGCGACCGCCTGGTATTGCATGCTGTTAGCGGCCAGATTGGCCATTTCCTCGTCAATATCAACGTTGTTGTCATCAGTGCGCATAGTGGTAGTTTTGTTAAGCAAAACCTCCGGCTTCAGTTCGGCCAAAGAAGTTTTCCCGCCAAAATGCCTGGGGTCAGTCCTGAGCATCTCGGCAGGCTCCTTGCTCAGAGCTTTTTTTAATAAACCGTCAAATTCCACAGAAGATTTTTTAAAACCCGGCGTATTTACGTTGGCAATATTATTAGCCATCACTCTCTGGCGCAGAGTACAGGCATCCAACTCTTTTACCAGGGCAACCATTACTTGGTTGGAAAAAAGATCCACCTGCAAACCTCCATATATAATGCCGAAAATTGGCATTATTTTTTTCTAGCTCATGGAAAATTTTTATAATATGAGGAACTACTTACCTAAAAATTATTTAGTGAATATTCTACATTAAAAAATTTTATCCTTCTAAAAAGGACAAAATAATACCAATTTTTTTAAATCTTTACGCACAAATTCCTTTTATTAAGACATTTTTGCCGCCGCCGCATACAATAAATACCAACTGTCATTTTATCTCATCGCTGCCATCTTTATGGTAAACAGTTACCATTCGCCTTATTAGTTGCCAGTCGATAATTTACGCCATAACCACCTAATATTTTTCCTTTTTTAACATCGTTCTCATCTTTTAGGTAATTTTCCCTAATTTTATCCTTCATACTTGTTATAGCAAATAAGGCGAAAGCACTAATTTTTTCTAGGACACAAGTCCTAGAATGCAATACTGTCAATGTTTATCGGCTGATATTTATTCTACTACGAACTACCCAGAATGAACAATTACTGCCAATTTTATATCAAAAATACTAATCTAGCAACCCAATTTGTCGATAAAAGTTATAACAAGCAATGAACTGCCGAAATACATTTCCACCGAAGGTTTATCAATAATTGATAGTCAATCAATTTAATGGAACATTCGAAATCAATACAAAGGAAATCTTATTTTTATGTCGAATATAGTTTAACAATAAGCCATTTTGAAAATTTTGTAAATTTACTGTAATATTACCTAGAAATAAGTCAGAAAGGGATGAGGATTAATGGATGACATCAAAGAGTTATCTGATGAGATTTTTGATTCCGCCATGGATTATCTGCCTCGCCTAATAGACGGATTATCCAGGGCGTCTGACCATTTTAAAAAAAATGAAAACCTGAATGGCTTTCAAATTTTAAGTGACGCAAATGAGGGTTTAACTTGGTTTAATGAAGTTGTCCTAGGACTGCCTGTTATACTTCCGCAGGGAGATAATGTGACAGATATCAAGACTAGCTGGCAGCCTTATATGGAAGCGCTCAATAGCATACTTGAATCAATAGAAAACAAAGACACTCACTCCGTAGGTCAATTGCTTGAAAATGAGATAGTCCCTTTCATCCGGCTAGTTTTTGAAAAAATAAGTAACCTCAAGCCAGGAACTCAATATACACAATAATAATTAATCTTTAAATATTAAATAAACCTTTCAGATATTAAATAAGGGTAATTTATCAGCCGCTCAATCCTATGTTGTTAAACATCTTTAATGTCATCTGGTATTCATCCCACTGCCCAATATCAAACCACTTGCCGTGATGCGGATAAATTCCCACGCTCATACCATGTGATTGAGCAGTTTCTATTAATTCCGGCATGTCTAAAGGAGTTTCTTTTTGAATATACGGCAATAAATATGGCTCTAATACGTAAATACCAGTGTTAACCAAAAAATGAAAGTTCGGTTTTTCATGTATCCAAAAGCGCTCTCCTTCCGAGTGTAAAACGCCATACGGAACCTCAAACTCCTTTAAAGCTCCGACTACGGTGATCGAATGCTGCCGTTCTTTGTGGTATTCAAGTAAATGACCGTAATCCAACTCGACAATAATGTCACAGTTAGTTAATATAAAAGTGCTGTCAACAAGACTACCGAGTAGTGAAAGGGCGCCTGCTGTTCCCAGAGGGCTTTTTTCCTGAACAAAATCCACGCTGTACGGGCGCCTGTCGTCATTAAAATAAAGACGAATTATTTCTCCTTTGTAACCCAGGCAGAGTATAAAATGACCAAAACCCTGGTGGTTAAACCTGTCCATAATCACTTCAATAATAGGCTTATCATGTAAAGGAATCATAGGCTTCGGCAGTATTTTTGTGAAAGGATCTAAACGCGTACCCTTTCCGCCGGCCATTATTACAACATTTTCCGACCTCTCCTCAACTTGATGTAAAAATAAATCCTGCCATATTAACAATTTAACAACCCGACCGTCGTCATCAACCAGTGGTACATGTCTAATACCGTTTTCAATCATCAATCTACGGGCAGAATCGAATGAAGAACCGATAGGAAGCACTTTAGGGCGGCTGTTCATTATTTTGGAGATAGGTTCACTTAAGTTAACCCCTTCTAGAAGCGCACGTCGCACATCACCGTCCGTTACAGTTCCGAGCAAGACGTCGCCATCATCGATAACAAGCAGTATCTGCCGGGCTGTGCGGTCCATTTGTGCAAGCGCGCTTACAATTTGCTCACCGGGTGATATATGAATTTCTTTTAGTGAATCTTCTCTTTTCATAATATTTGAATGCTCCTTGATTTCAAATCATATCCCAGGTTATAACCGAATCCTTCTGAATGTCCACTCTGGCAAACCGCCCAACAATGATATTTAACATATTCGGCGGAATGCCCGTGCCGGGACGTTTTACAGTAAGCTTATTTTCTGTAATGGTTTCTCCTGCAAAAATATCATCTGCCGCAACTAGACTTCTCCTGGCGTGCCGCATAATGTCCCTTTCACTCTCACTTGGCCTTTTACGACCGTCCCCCAGAGCTTTTTCGACATTGCGGATCGCCCTAACCATTGCTACCAGTTCATCAGGTTGCACTGAAGCCTTGTGGTCCGGCCCCTCCATCCCCCTGTCCAGCGTGAAATGTTTTTCAATCACACAAGCCCCGATTGCCGCCGCCGCTATCGCAGCTTCGATACCCTCAGTGTGGTCTGAATAACCAACCGGCAAGTTGAAGGCCCGGTGCAACGTGAGCATTGCCCGCAGGTTTACTTCCCTGAACGCGGCGGGGTAACTAGATGTGCAGTGCAGAAGAATAGTATCATCCTGTCCCGCTTGCCGCAGCACATCAAGAGCCTCCTCCACCTCACCTAACGATGCCATACCCGTTGATAATATTAGCTTTTTCTTCTTGCCTGCAATGTATTTTAAGAATGAGTGATTGGTTAAATCACCTGAGCTAATTTTAAAATAGGGCACTCCCAATTCATCTAAAAAATCCACGCTTGGGAAGTCAAACGGAGTAGACAAGAACACAATACCAAGCTGGCTGCAGAAAGCCGCCAGTTCCCGAAATTCCACACGGGTCATAGCCAGGCGTCTGAGCATTTCCAATTGCGTTTCATTGCGCGCCGGCATATTTGACCGCTGGTATGCCGCCCGGCAGGCACTCTTGGCAACGAGTTCTTCCGGATTAAACATTTGAAATTTTACCGCGTCAGCCCCCGCTTTCGCAGCCACTTCAACCAGGCTCTTGGCAGTATCCAGACAGCCGTTGTGGTTAACCCCGGCTTCAGCGATAATAAAGATCCTGTCTTTTAGCACTTCAAATAAGCCTCCTCTCCGGGAGAAGGGAAATCCAGTCTTTTATTCAATAGTCGCCGGTCTAACGAAACAGACTCTAGAACCGAAATAACTCGCTCGCTTACTTTCCCGTCACCATACGGATCGTATGGATTTTTCGTTTCCTTCAAATGACTGCGAAAATCTTCTTCATGCAAGGCTCTCCGCAGCCCGGCAACTATGGCGTCTTTGCGGCAAGATACGTCTATCACGCTTTCAGCCCGCAGGCGTCCCTTTTGCCGATCCCCTACGTTAACCGTGGGTACTTTAAATGAAGGGGCCTCAATTATCCCGCTGGACGAGTTGCCCACTACTGCCGCCGCGTTTTTCATCACTCCCAGGTAACCTCGCGAGCCAAGATTATTAAACAGCTTAACGCGGGGGTTTACCGCGGCATATTCTTCCCATACCTTGACAACCTCCAGGTATCCGACCTCTATCCCCGGATGGGTGATAACCTGCTGATACTCTGAAAATTCCTTCAGCGCGGCAATTAAGCTCTTTATCTGACCAATTGATTCTTTTTCTTTTGCTATTGTCTCTGGATGGTAGGTAATCAGTAATGTCGGTAGTTCCGGGTTAAAACCGAACTTGGCGTTTATATCCCGGATACCCATTACATTCCCGCAGCGGATGTTTTCCACAACCGGCGAACCTACAACGTGAATTCGCCATGCCTCCTCCCCCATTTGCCGCAAACACCGCCCGTACTCAAAGGCGCTGGGGAAGTGCAGGTGGGCCATCTTGGTTATGGCATGGCGCACTTGTTCGTCAAGAGCACCCTCAGTAGTTTCACCGCCACAAAGGTGCGCTACAGGCACACGGTGCATCAACGCGGCAACCAAAGGAATAAATAGCTCATAGCGGTCCCCCAGAAGGAGGATAATATCCGCCGGGTGACTAGTAAAATAACCACCGATCTCAATCAGTCCCAGGCCGACTGATTTAACCAGAGCGTCGGGGCTGTCGGAAAAAAGAACATTATCTATCAGACAATCAGGAGTAAACCCGTCATCCAATATTTCTTGCACCGTCAAGCCTTGGCCCGGCACTAGATGAGCACCGGCAACGATAAGGGACAAATCCAGCCGATTGGAATTTTTGATGCTTTTGATCACCGGCCTTAGCAAACCGTACTCGGCCCGCGTTGCCGTAAAGACTGCAACCCTGCGCACTGTTAAAACCTTTCTTCCATTTTTTTAATCACCCTGGCAGGATTCCCGGCCACCACGGTTAACGGCTCGACATCGTGGAGCACCACAGACCCGGCGCCTACCAAAGCTCCTTCACCAATGGTCAGTCCTTGAATTACCACCGCGTTGGCACCCACATGCGCTAAACGGCCCACTTTAACGCCACCGCATAACACAGCCCCTGGCGAAACATGCACATGCTCACTCAGTGAGCAATCATGCTCAACTATCGCACCTGAGTTGACAATTGTGTTACTGCCGATTTCCACACCAGGATTAATCACCACACTCCTAGCAACCAACACACCGTCTGCAAGACCAGTATCACCGGCTATAGCAGCGTCCGGGTGAATTAACGGCGGAAAGGAAAAACCGTAGGCGCGGACCTGCTCATACAGTTTGCACCGCAGTCTGTTATCTCCCACTGCGCCGACCCCGAGAGCCGCGAGTTTAACTCCCTGTCTGCGCAGGAAAGGCAGAACACTGTCATCCCCTAAATATTTTAAATCCCAGTTCGTGGCAGGCTGCCGCCTAACAGGACCAGTGTAACCAACTATTTCATAAACACCTGTTTTTTTAATTATTTCTAAGACCACAGTCGCATGTCCGCCGGCACCGATAACTACAACAGGGGATGCACCCAAAGAAATCACCCACCTAAAATTGCCCGGCCCACTTCATAGATATCTTCTTCCGTAAGAAAACTGGCACCCGGCAAATTAAGACCTCTTTCATGCAAATTTTCAGCTACAGGGCATTTTGCAAAACCGGCACTCGCAAAAGCAGGCTGTCGCGACAAGGGGGTAAAAAGAGGCCGCACCTGAATCCCCCTCGCAAGGAGCCGCCTGGCCACTTCCGCCCTATTCTCGCCAAAGTGCTCCCGGTCCATCAGCAATGAAAACAGCCACCAATTGCTTTTTGCTTCCCCAAGCTCTTTCTGCCAGCTCAAGCCAGTCACATCCTTGAACATTTCCCGGTAAAGAGCGGCATAGCGCCGCTTGTTTTTTAAAAACTCCGGCAACCGTTCCAACTGGGCTAAACCCAAAGCAGCCTGCAAATTATTCAACCTGAAATTATACCCAATTTCCTGATGTTCGTATTCGAAAATACCGGCTTCGCGGCCCTGATTGACCAGCAGACGCGCCCGGTTTGCCAGATCTGAGTTATTGGTAACCAGCATGCCGCCGCCGCCCGTGGTAATCACCTTGTTACCATTGAAGCTGAACACGCCCATATCCGCGATTGTACCCGCGCTTTTCCCCTTGCATGTGGCCCCTAAAGCTTCAGTGGCATCTTCAACAACCCTCAAATTATGATTGAACGCAACCTTCATCAAGGAAGTCATGTCGGCCGGATTGCCATATAAATGCACTGGAATAATCGCCCGGGTACGCGCGGTCAACGCCTTTTTCATTTTGTCCACGTCAATGTTCCATGTCGCCGGATCAACATCTACAATCACTGGAGTGGCGCCTACATAAAGCACAGGATTCACCGTGGCGATAAAAGTTAAGGCTGGTACAATCACTTCATCACCCGGACCTATGTCAAGAAGCCTGAGGGCGAGGTGGATAGCAGAAGTACCGTTCACTATCGCCACGGCAAACCGCGCGCCCACATAGACGGCAAAGCGCTCTTCAAATTCTGCTACCATCGGGCCAGCGGAAGAAACATAACCGCTTTCGAAAGCACGCATGACGTATTCTTTCTCCAGTTCGCCGATATTAGGAGCGTCTAACGGTATACGCATCAGTTATAACGCGCCTCCACTCTACACATTGTATAAGTCCGGCTTATACAGGTGGATATTTTCGCCTAGCCATTTGATTGTTTCAATCAACCCAAGCTCCAGATCATAACTAGGTTTCCATCCTGCAAGTTCCAGGGCTTTTTTATTATCGCACAAAAGGCGCTCCACTTCGCTTGCGCCCGGCCTTACCTTGGCTTCATCCTCGTTAACGATAATTTCCTTACCCATCAGATTTCCTATCAAAGCGACAAGCTCTTCAATGGAAATCTCCCTGCCGCTACCGACATTAACAACCTGTCCAATAGCATTATCCGACCTGCCTACAGTAATCATACCCAACACCGTGTCACGCACATAGTTCAAGTCGCGGGTGGGCTTAAGGTTACCCAAGCTAACCAACCCGCTTCCACTGATTGTTTGGGTAATAATAGTGGGGATGATCGCCCTTGCTGACTGGCGGGGACCAAAAGTATTAAACGGCCGGATAACAACCACCGGCAAGCCGAAAGAGCGGTAATAGCTCAGCGCCAACTGGTCGGCGCCGATTTTTGTTGCCGCGTAAGGAGATTGTGCCTGCAGGGGATGGCTCTCGTCAATAGGTACGTAACGCGCCGTGCCGTAAACCTCGGATGTGGAAGTGCACACAACGCGGCCAATGCCTTCTTCCCTGGCGCTCTGCAGAATATTATATGTACCTTCGACATTAGTTTTAATATAGGCAAGTGGCGACACATAAGAGTAAGGGATACCGATAAGCGCCGCAAGGTGAAATACGGTATCCATCCCTTTAACAGCTTGCCTTACACTGTCGTAATCACGTATATCACCCGTATACACTTCGATATCTTTTATACATGGCAACGTCTGCAGCCAACCCCAGTCATTCCGGGCGTTATATCTTACAAACGCTCTCACTTCATGACCCAGTCCCACCAATTTTTCGACGAGGTGGGAACCGATAAAACCACCTGCCCCGGTGACCAAAATCTTCTGTTTCATATTAATTTACTCCATTGATATATAAATACTGGTAAAAACATTGTAACATGATGTCTATTGCGGTATCAATTAGAAAATTTACTGTCGAAAAAAGGATTTATACCCAACCTGCCGAAATAAAAACATTGTCTTAAGTCTAATATCGATCAAGAAGTTTTGGGTTGATCTTAATTTATAGTCCAAAGAATCGATATTATTTATAGAGGTAAAACAGGGGAAATGATTATGAGAGTACTAGTCATCGGTTATGGTTCAATCGGCTCAAAACATGTTAAAGTGCTAAAGAATCTAGGGTGCAGGGTAGCTGTAGTCAGCCAGTATGATATAGACTATGGCATCAAATATGAACATATAGATCGGGCCATTAACACTGAAAAACCTGACTACATCGTCATTGCAAATAAAACATGCGATCATTCTCAAACACTTATTTACATAGCTGAGCTTGGTTTTCAAGGGATAGTTTTGGTGGAAAAACCTTTATTCAACTCTCTTAAAGAACCCCCTCCGAATAATTTTCAGGCAATTTTTGTGGCGTATAATTTGAGGTTTCATCCGGTAATGCAAAGATTATATAACTTATTAAAAAATGAAAAAATATTGTTTGCGCAAGCCTACTGTGGACAATACCTGCCATTATGGCGCCCTCAGTCGGACTACAGGTTAAGTTATTCCGCCAGTAAAGCGGCAGGCGGTGGAGTCCTCAGAGACCTGAGCCATGAACTGGATTATCTTAACTGGATTTTAAGCGGTTGGCAAAAGTTAACCGCACTAGGTGGGCATTTCAGCCACCTGCAAATAGACAGTGATGATATTTTCTCCATCCTGTTCGAAATGAGCAGGTGTCCGGTAGCTGCTGTTCACATAAATTACCTCGACCGCGTTACCCGGCGGGAAATCCTTGTCAATACCGATAATTGTACTATTATAGCAGACCTGGCCAACAGCATTTTGGAAATTAATGGAACAAGAGACTACTTCGAAACAGATGAAAATATTACCTATCGTTTACAACATCAAGCAATATTGAACGGAGATTTTAGTTGCCTGTGCAGCATTGAAGAAGGGTTGGCTATAATAGAAATGATTGAAGCGATAGAACAGTCCGTTGCAGAAAAGGAGTGGATTACAAATGATAAGGCTCTGCACCATATGCGCCAGGGCCGGGTCGAAAGGAATTACGAACAAAAACATCCGTAAGTTATCAGGCAAACCACTTATTGCACACAGCATCATCCAGGCGCGCTCATCAGGTCTTTTTGACGCTATAGCTGTCAGTAGTGATGCTGATAACATTCTCCAAGTAGCCAAGGATTGGGGAGCCGACTATTTAATAAAAAGGCCTCCGGAATTGGCTACGGATCAAGCACCGAAGATACCGGCTATCAGGCACTGCATTTTGGAAGTAGAAAAACTTAGCAGGCGAGTTTATGATGTCATAGTTGAATTAGACGCAACCTCGCCATTGAGAACACCGGATGATATTGTGGAAGCTGTCAGGTTGCTGGAAGAAAAGAAGGTTTCCAACGTGATCACCGGCGCACCTGCCCGCCGCTCTCCTTATTTTAATCTGGTCGAAATAAACGAAAGCGGGACAGCGGTTCTGTCAAAAACACTGCCAAATCCGGTCTTCCGCAGGCAAGATGCGCCAAAATGCTATGATATGAATGCATCAATTTATGTCTGGAAAAGGGACACATTAATTGCTAATGATACAGTATTTTTCAAAGATACACAACTTTATGTGATGCCAATAGAACGTTCTGTTGACATTGATTCCGAACTCGATTTTGAGTTGGTAAAATTGCTAATTGAAAAGAGAAGACCGCATTATGATGAATAAAACCTATTCAGAACTATTTAGTCTAAAAGGTAAAACCGCCGTAGTTACAGGTGGAATTGGCATTCTGGGAAAACATTTTTGTTCCGGACTGGCTGAGTTCGGCGCAAATGTCGCGGTGGTCGACCTGGATGAAAAAGCAGCCGGTGAATTCGCCGCGGAGTTGGCAAAAAAATATGGTATTAAAGCAACCGGCTTGGGTTGCGACGTTTCTGCGCCGGAGTCTGTAAACATAATGGTATCAAAAGTTGTTGAAACATTTGGAGAAATCAATATTTTGCATAATAACGCGGCCGGTAAATCAACTGACCTTAACGCCTATTTCGCGCCCACCACTGAATACTCGCCGGCTGAGTGGCGCAGGATCATGTCAGTAAACATGGACGGCATGTTTTTAGTAGCTCAAGCCACGGGCAGGCAGATGATCGCTCAAGGCAAGGGTGGCACGATTATCCAGACAGCTTCGATCTATGGCGTCATGGGACCCGATCACCGGATTTATGAAGGCTCATATTACCTGAACCGCGAAATCAACACCCCGGCGGTATACGCCGCCTCCAAAGCGGCAGTCATCGGGCTGACGAAATACCTCGCCACCCTGTGGGCTGACATGGGTATCAGAGTGAACACAATTACGCCAGGTGGCGTTGAGAGCGGGCAAAACGATATATTTAAAAAAAATTATTCCACTCGCGTTCCCCTGGGGCGGATGGCCCAACCTCAGGAAATGGTCGGAGCGTTGATATACCTCGCTTCAGACGCCTCCAGTTACGTAACCGGCCAGAATGTCATCGTGGACGGAGGTCTTAGTGCATGGTAACAAGTATCCTTCTTTATGTAACCACTATAGAAAGGAAAATTTTATTATGACAAAAAAAGAAGCAGGTTTAATAAACAAAAAATTAGAGAATGTTTTTTATAATTATTACAAGAAAATTGGTTTCTTGGATAACGAAGAGAATCTATCAGACAATTATCTTAATAAATTCCTCAGGGAGAGATTTATTGAAAGAGTATTATTTACCGTACTGCGCGAATTCGAGATGAAAAGCCTGGCGGAAAAGTCTATTCTTATTACCGGATTCAGCCATGAACTGGTTTCATTCTTTTTAAAGCTGGGGGCTGAACCCCAAAATATCACCGTGGCCGATATTTGCCCGCAAGCCATTGACCGGGCCAAGGCCATCTTAAGCAAAACGCTTAGCTTTGTCAAAATAGACCTAGACACGCTTAATTTCAATGATAATACATTTGATATTGCTGTCTGCTTAAACTACCTGTCCAATATTCCTTCAGATGATCTTATTAACAAAATGGCCGTTGAGTTTTACAGGGTTTTAAAACAGGGCGGGCTTGCCCTGGTCTCTTTCACCAACGAGATCGCATCACACGACGACATCCAAATGTCAGGCGTGATGCGCGTATTCAGGCCGGAAGAAGTTATAAAGTTCTTTAATAGTTTTAAATTGGTTAACTTGCTGGATTTCATTCCTTGCAACTTTACCTTATTTTCAATTAACGAGGAATCTATTTACCCCAAGAGAATCGGTATTATCGAAGATCTTCTTATAGAGCAGGAAAAAAGGTACACGGATTCGCTCTTGCTACTTTCCAAGTAGTTACGCACAATCCAAGAAACAAAAGAAAAGACGGTGTTAAAATGGCCAACAAAAAGGCAAAAAAAAGAAGCGCTGCAGGCTTTCCGCGGCAAGCCGCCGCCCTGCCCCTAAAACAAGCGCCGCCCCTTTTCAGTGACAGGTTTCATACTACAACCAGGTTCTACCGTGACAACCTGGCGGCGCTAAAAACACATTATCCCGAACTGGCCCGCCGGGTGGAACAATGCCAATTCACTTCCCGCTACCGGGTAATGCAGTCCCTCAGGCCGGACGGCACTCCGAACCTTTACTGTGTGGAAAAAGACTTGCTTTACTATGATAACACCGATCCCCTTCGAGACTCCGAGCAGCAAATAGAAGCCCTGCATTTGAAAAACGCCAGACTGTCCGTTTTTCTCGGTGTCGGGTTGGGTTACGAACTCGTACATTTTGCCATGGACATTGCGGAAACAGTAAGCACAAAAGCAATAATAGTAATCGAAAAAGATCTTGAATTATTTAAGCTGGCTTGTTGCTACACGGATTTAGCTAGGCTTATCGCGCATCCCATGATTTTTTTCTTGATCGGAGCTAGTGAGAATGAACTTTACGTACCGCTGAGAAACAAATTGAAAGGAAGTGGCTGGTTCATTTACCTGCGCGCCCTCAAGCCGCTATACCATCCCTCCTCAATGCGCCTGGGAAAAGGCTACTACCTTAACGCGCTGAGAGTAATCCGCGACGCTTCTTTGCTCACTGTAACGGATTTCGGCAACTGCCCGGAAGATTCCCTGATCGGCGTCGAAAACATGCTGGCCAACCTGTCGGTAATCATCCGCAACCCAGGCATAAACCAACTCTTTGAAGCATTCAGAGACAAACCTGCCGTCGTGGTGGCCACCGGTCCGTCTTTAAATAAGAACAAGCACCTTTTAAAAGGCCTTGAGAAACGGGCCTTAATAGTATCTGTCGACGCCTCCCTGAAGATCCTTCTGGAAATGGGCGTCAGGCCGCACCTGGTCACGGCGCTTGAACGGGTAATCGCGGTAGCGGGCTTTTTCAAGGATTTTAGGCCGGGCGAACTGGACGATATCTACCTGGCTGCCTGCCCGGTCGTCCGGCGGGAAGTATACGACCTGTATTGCGGCCCGAAAGTAATTGTCTACCGGGCCTTTGACCACTTCAAGTGGCTGGACGTCGACCGTGGCATGCTGAATATTAAGGGATCGGCCGGCAACATGGCTTTTAAAATTGCTGCCGCGCTGGGCTGTAATCCAATCATCCTGGTGGGTCAGGACCTGGCCTTCGATAGAGCCGGGGCAACGCACGCCAATGGCCATATGTTGGGTGAAAAACAGGACTTTTTTTACCAAAGCGTAATGGAGGTTCCCGGCAACGATGGTTGCCCAATCCAAACAAGTACCGTTCTTTACAGTTTTTTAAAAGGCTACGAAGTGGACGTGGCGGAATACGCAGGCACATGTATCAACTCAACCGAAGGCGGCGCGTTTATTCAAGGAACACAGGTGATGACCTTGGCGGAGGCAATTGAACGTCACCTTAGTGCTGAGTTCGATCCTCTTGAGATAATCCACCGTCACCTGACCATACCGGATGAATCGGAGAATAAAGAAACATTAAGAAAAGTGTTTGCAAAAATAGATCATACCATGGCGGAACTGGAGAAAATAGATAGTATCTGCAAGAAATCTTTGAAAATGATCAAAGAAATGGAACCCCTTCTGAATCAAGCAGGCGTCAACCGGAATTCTGCCGGTCAGGTCAAAGAGTGTATGGTTAAAATTTATGAACAAAGGCGTAATTGCGAGTTGGATCACAACACCTTCCAGTTGTTTTTCATGCATGTAATTCAATCCTTTAATATTAAATTTGAGATGGAAATACAAGCCGTTCCCGAATCACATGATAATGAATCCTCGGCACTGGCGGAAACCGCTTTGCGGCATATTGAGTGGTTCACCACTGTCGGCCGCCTAGCCGACACCTGCCGTAAGACCCTTTACAAATACAGGGAACTGCTTTACTTCGATTTTCCCGGCGAACTTGATTAAAAAATTTATCATACCTTACAATATCTATAAAGTATTCGCCGATGCTGCCGATTAAATATACAGGCAGCATTTTATTGCCGCAATATAATAAAAAATATTTGTAAAGGAGTGATAACAAGGTGATTATTTATCACAACATTCCAGCATTGAACGCGTGGCGCAACTTAAGCATGAGTAATTCGTCCATGTCCAAATCGCTGGAAAAGCTCTCTTCCGGACTGCGTATTAACCGGGCAGCCGACGATGCCGCAGGTTTGGCCATTTCGGAAAAAATGCGCGCCCAGATCAAGGGCCTCAACCAGGCGACGCGCAACGCCCAGGACGGCATCTCGTTAATCCAGACCGCTGAGGGCGCCCTGAACGAGACGCACTCGATCCTGCAGAGGATGCGCGAGCTGTCCGTCCAGGCCGCAAACGACACCCTCACCTCCACCGACCGGGGCGAGATCCAAAAAGAGATCGACCAACTGACCTCGGAATTGGACCGGATCGCCAACACCACCGAGTTCAACACCAAGAAACTGCTGGACGGGACAGCCGCGGCCCTCACTTCCAGCGACAAGCTGTCCACCAAGATTTTTGTACGCGACGGACTGCGCACCATCGACCAGTTCGGCCAGAAGAAGACCAACAGCGGCAACTATGAATTAAAAATCGGTGTTAAAGAACTGGGGCAGACCGAGGTTCAAAAAACCGATATCTTTAAAGTCAAGCACACATACAATGGCATTGAAAACCTGAATCTGGCGTCATCGGCTAATTTAACAATGGTAGGCGCTTACAATTACGTTTCAGGCAGCTACACCTTAACAACGACTGTCGGAGGAACAGGTGCCACGACTGCGGAAGCCACTCTAACCCAGTCATTCAGGTCAGGCGGCGCAGGTACCATATTCGGTTCCGGTACAACTGCAGCTTCTGTAAATGCAACTGGTACTGTTTCGGCAAACGAAAGCGTACTAATTGAAATTACTAATGTAACAGCTTCCGGCGCCGTTACCTACCGTATTTCCACCCACAAGTACGACCTGGATGGAACTTATACTTTTAACCAGACAACTCAAACAGTGAACATTACATCATCTACTGAAACTGTAGCTCTTAATACAGGAACAAGTATTGGTACAACACTTACTTTTAATTTTACAGCTGGAACAACTAGTACGCTTCGGGTCGGCGACAAGGCTGTAATCAACGTGCTGGCACAAAACACAGCAGATTCAACCCACAACTATACATTCAGTTCAGCTACTACACAATTGGTCAGTCAAAGCTACATTAACGGTTATTTAGATAAGACCCAGCGCACTTTCAACCTGTACTCCCTGAATACGGCCGACGGCACCGCCTTCAACGGCACGTTCACTGTCGGTTTTGACTACGATTACGCTGAAACACAAAACACAACCACATTTGATGTTACACCTGCCTTCGGGCGCGCGGCCTCACTGGACACCAAACTGTACGACATAGACAAGTTCTGGGACGCCAGCGGCAACTTCATGTTGACCGACCCGCAAACACTCACCATGATCCAGGGCGACGGCAAAAAAGCCAGCATCACCCTGGACAGCAACGACACCATCTTCACCGTCCAGCAGAAACTGAACAACGCCATACGGGACGGCCTGGAGCAAGGTAAATATGTAGATGAAAGCCTGCAGCGGAATTTTGTCCAGTTTGTATACAATAAAGAAGACGCAGCTGAGTTTGCCAATAAGACAGGTTACTCTGTGGATGGCACCTTCGTAATCCAGAGCGCCATCGCCGGCAAGAGCGGCGAGATCCGTTTCTCGGCAGGCAATGACAACCTGATTAACGCGCTCAGCCTGGCCAGCATCCAGTCTTCCAAGGAAAACACGTTCAACGTCTGGTACAAGGACGCGCACAGCACCGACCCGTACGATATCAACCCGAACGCCACCATCGCGGGCAACCTGCTGGTGGGAGTGATCCACGAGAACGTGGACGTGATGTTTGATTCCAACGCCAGCATCAGGACAATAACAGCCACCAATTCAGCCACCGGCTTCTTCCAAATGGTTGCTGAAAGTGACACTACCAAGTATCACACAACAACAGTTCACCTGGCGGACAACACCATGGTCTTCCAGATCGGCGCCAACCCGAACCAGGATGTCAGCGCCTCTATCGGCAACATGAGCGCCAGCGCCCTGGGAGTGGACAATGTCCTGGTAACCGACCGCAACTCGGCCACCAACTCCGTCGCCAAGCTTGACTCGGCCATCAACAGGGTTTCCAGCGAGCGGGCCAAGATGGGCGCCCTGCAGAACCGCCTTGAGCACACCATCAATAACCTGGGTGTCGCGGCTGAAAACCTGCAGTCGGCAGAGTCCCGCATCCGCGACGTAGACATGGCTCAGGAAATGATGAACCTGACCAAGCTGCAGATCCTCACCCAGGCCGGCACGGCGATGCTGGCCCAGGCGAACGCGCTGCCGCAAAACGTCCTTTCGCTGCTTGGCGGCTAATAATCAGTCGATTAGCTGAAACCATACTCTATGTTATCCAGCTTCCTTATCAAAAGGACGGCCGGCTTTGGCCGGTCGTCCTTAACATATTTTGCTTAAACAATCAAAAAAGTACATAAAATGATATATACTATACATATTATCAGTTGTTTAACAAGTTTGACTTATCAAACTGGAGGTTAAAAAAATGGAAATCATCCCAAGCAATATTGTACCGACAATACCCATTGTCAAAACGGACGATTCGGCCAATGCCGCCGGCAGCAACAAAACTCAGAATATTCGGGAAGCGGTCACGCCGGTAAAAGCTCAAGATATAAGCAAATACGTTACAGAGGAAAGCCAGCGCGAAGAAATCAGTGAAATCAATGAAAAAAACCTGGAAAAAGCCATAGAAAAGCTGAACATGATGACGGAGCTTTTCAACTTCAAGCTGCAGTTCCGTGTTCACGAAGAAACCGGACGTATATTTTGCAAGGTAGTCAACCCGGATACGGGCGAGGTAGTGAAAGAGATACCCACTGAAAAAATACTGGACATGCTCGGCAAGATGGAAGAAATGGCCGGCTTGATTATCGACAAGTACGTTTAAAAAATAGTGAGGTGAAGGAAAGTATGGGCATCCAAATTGGAGGCATAGTATCCGGCTTTGACACGGAATCGCTGATAACAGCGTTGACTGAGAACGATAAAAAACCGCTGGATTTAATGCAGGATAAAATGGACCGCCTGGAGGAAGTCCAGTTAGCCTGGCAGGATGTCAACATGCGGCTGACCAACCTGCGCAGCACGGTTACCCAGCTTAAAATGAGCTCGACGTTCAACAGCAAGACGGCCACTTCAAGCGACGATAAAGTTTTGACCGCATCTGCAAGCACTTCGGCGGCCGCCGGCTCATACCAGATTAAGGTAAACAAGCTGGCCAGCTATCACCGTTACGTCTTCAGCAGCGCGGCGACAATAACCGGCGATTCCAGCGCGACGGCATCCACCGCGCTCGGCTTGACCGGCAGCTTTACGTTCAAGTCGGCGGACAGCACCAATACCGGTTCAATTACAATAACGGCGACCGACACGCTTAACTCCATTCTTGAAAAGATAAACAAGGCAAACGCCGGTGTCACGGCTTCCTTAATTGACGGTAAGCTTGTGATAAAAAGCGACACCATGGGTTCAAAAGGTCAAATTACCTTAACCGACACCGGCGGCGGCACGGCTTTCACCGACCTTGGCTTAACGGAGACGACAGCGGCGCAGGACGCTGAAATCGTGTATGAAGGAATGACCATAACAAGGAGCACCAACAGCATCAGCGACGTGATCAGCGGCGTTACCTTGAACCTTGTGGGCGAAAGCACCACAAACGTTTCGCTGACCATAGCCACCGACACAACAAAAGGATATGACGCAATAAAAGCTTTCGTCGAGCAATACAATTCGTTGATGGAATTTATTGACGAAAAAACCTCTGTCGCATCGCAGAGCGCTTTGAGCGAAAGGGATGAAGACGATCTTTCACCGTACGATTCCACTCGTGAACGAGGCGTGCTGCAGGGAGACTCGACGATCATCAACCTGGAGTCGCAAATTCGCATGATGGTCAGCAAGAGCGTGGCGGGCTTGAGTACCACCTTGAACGCGTTAAGCGCCATCGGTGTCACGACCAGCTACTATTCGGGAGAGGGGGAAAGACAGCAGGCCACCCTGGTCATAGACGAGTCAAAACTGCAGCAGGCCCTGGCTGAAGGCCCGGGTTCCGCCTCAGTAACCGCCCGCGACGGGATACCGGTGAAATACAACAGCTTCATCTCAAAGACAGCCGCCGCCATTACCGGGAACACTTCGGCTACCGCCTCCACCGATTTGAACCTGACCGGCAGTTTCACAGTCAAATCGGCGGACAGCGTGGCTACCGCTTCGATAACAGTGTCGGCCACCGACAGCCTGACCGACATCATGAACAATATCAACGCGGCAGGCGCGGGAGTAACCGCGTCAATTGTGGACAACAAGCTGCTGATAACAAGCAACTCAATGGGTACGCCGGGTCAAGTGGTTTTGACCGACACTGGCGGCGGCACGGCTTTTGCAGACCTGGGGCTGACGGAGCAGACAACAGTATCCAGCGCGGACAATGCCATCCAGTCCGGCCAGTCAGGCAGGCTGATTATTGAAATCGACGGCAAAGACTACAGTATACAGTTCAGCGGGCCGAAAACCAGCCAGGAGGTGGTTGACGGCATCAACGCCGTGATCGGTTCCGTGGCCAAGGCGTCGCTCAATTCCAGCAACCGTCTGGTGATTACAGACCGCTCCACCGGCGTGAATTCAGTAATCAGAATTAAACAGATCCTGGAGGACCACTCCGGCGACCTGGCCAAGCTGGGCTTCGTGCAGGGCGATTCAGGCCGCGGCAAGGATGTCGCAGCGTTTTTCACCGCTCAGGTCGCAGAGACGCAGGGTTCAATAACCTCATTTGCCGCTCTGGCGGATACGCCGGTAACCACCAGCGGTACACTGAGCTTGAAAATAGACGGTGCCGACTACTCGATTGCTTTCACCGGCGCGTATAACCGCAGCGACGTGGTCAGCAAGATCAACAACACTATTGGCGAGGTTGCGCAAGCTTATCTCGACTCCAATAACTGTCTTGTGATACGCTCCCTAAAAACAGGCACGAGTTCGAGCGTCCAGATAACCAGGGTTGACGCCGGGCTGGCCGGACTGAACCTGGCGGTGGGACAATACGGGGCAGGGGCCAACGGCATTACCGGTCTGGCGATTACTCTGGATAACTTTTACGCATCTTATGTTTCATCCGGTGGCATTCTCTCAAAAAAAGACCAACTGCTAAGCAACCAGATTGATGACATAGCAGATCAGATGAATGCCCTGACCGACCGCATTGTGGCAAAAGAAGAGCGGCTATGGAAGCAGTTTTCCGATATGGAAACCAGACTTCAAGAACTGCAGTATCAGAGCCAGACTATCAGCGCTTACCTCGGAGCACTCACAGGAAGTAGCAGCAGTAGTAGCTCCAGCAGCTCCAGCTAGAACGATATTGATTCAAATCACGGTGAAAGGACCACCTGGACAGAACAGACGGAGGGACATATAATGAATTCAGATAATCCTTACAACAAGTACCGCAAGAACGCCGTTATCACGGCCAACCAGCCGCAGCTGGCGGAGATGCTTTACAACGGGGTTGTGAAGTTCATCCGGCAGGCTATCAGCCACGTTGAGGATGACAACAAACAGGAAGCGCACAACGCTATTATACGCGCGCAGGAAATATTTGAATACCTGGCCGAAACCCTGAACGAGAAAGCAGACGTCGCGTTTAACCTGGCCCACCTTTACGACTACTCCTACCGCCGTCTTGTGGACGCCAATGTGGCTAAAGATACCGAAATATTGAAAGAGGTGCTCGGACTGGCTGAGAACCTGCGCGACACCTGGCATGAAGCCAGGCAAATAGTGGCCGGAGAGGCCGAACACGCGGATAACGCGGATAAGCTTGTTTGAGGAAGTTTGAGGAAAGGTGTGAGCGGACAATTGCCTGCCGACATAAGAAAAGCGATTGATGAAAAGCTGGCCTTGCTGGTGCAGATCGCCTCAATAGCGGAGGAACAAGCAGCGTTGGCGGGCAGTCTTGCCGAACCGGAAAAAGCAGCCGACTTTGACCGGTTGCTGGACAAACGCCAGCGTTGTATGAATCAGGTTGATGTTATAGATAAAAATATATCTACGCAAGGTTATGACAATGAATTAGTTTCCAAAATGAAAACAATCCTGGAACATATCCAGGATCTTGACCGGGAAACATATGAAGCAATTTCCAAAGAAGCAAATGTTTTAAAAAACCAGATAGCCGACTTGGCACGCCGCAAAAAAGGCTTGTTTACATACAACACCAATATAATGGCCCGCAAGAGCATGATTGTGGACAAATCAAGGTAAGGCAATAATTGCCTTACCTTTGACTATCCAGCATCACACCGGAAAAACCGCCTGTTCGTTCATAATCCGCCAAGAATTTATCCGGAGACAGCTTGCGCTTTATCTCGCCGCTTTTCTTGTCAACCACCGCGACGTAAATCTCTTCGCCGTCTTCCACTAACAAGAATTCATAAGTCAGATTATACATTTTGGAGGAGTCTTTCAGCTTTTCCAGCGCCCTGATTAATTCCTTGCGGTTAACGGCCGCCCCAGCCAGCCCCATTTCCATGTTCATAGTCTGATTGACTTTGGCCTGTGACTCGGCGGGGTTGCGCTGCGGCATTGCGTCATAGACTATCAGCGATTGAAGGCCGCCCGCGCCAATCTTCATTGCTACCACTTCCCATTTAGAAGCTTACTACATTATTCAACTCAAGTAATCAAGCAAACTGGTCTGCATGATCGCGGCGCCGGCCGCCAGCGAGGCCTCGTATGTCAGTTTCTTCTCGTTTAGTTCCACCGTCGCCTTGGCAATATCGGTGCTGTAGTAGCCGTCCATCATATCGTTAATATTTACCTCAAGGTTGCTGTATTGTTCGTCAACCGATTCCAGGTGGTTGGTTCTGGCGCCGATTCTTACCTGCTCCTGCACCAGCCAGCCGCTTTTTTCATCAAGAAAATCCAGGCACTGACTGATTTTTTCCGTCTGGTCGTTTTCGAGCTTCTTTCTTAGATAAACCAGGCAGTCAAAGATGTTCCCCGCGGTAAAAGTCGCGGCATCTGTTGAATCGGTTATGGACCCGTTAAATGTAAGGTCAATATTACCGTCATAGAACTCCCCGTTACCCTCGTCCAAGGTGAAAAATTTCAGACTGGCGCCTGCGTCGGCCGCGCTATCATTAAAAACCCACTTTCTGTCCTTCCCGTCATAGTTGACCCCAACACAGTCATCACCGGCGACCGCCTGCGCAGCCACGGAAATAACCGCTTTATCGCCCGCCTCGGCAAACCTGGTGAGGTTTATGTTCAAATCAATATCGTGCGTGCCGGAACCGTCACCGATAATGAGATGTGTCGGTGAATCCGGATTGCCGTCCTTGGGATCGGTATCGGTAAAAACCTGGCTTACACAGCCGTCGTAGCGGTTGCCGTCCTTATCATAGGTATGATAGGTAAACTTCACGGTTATATCGGTAACACCCACACCGCCGCTCTGATTCAAATTCAGCTCCAGCGCAGTTGCCACGGCGGGATCAATCTGGGTGACCTCTATAGTCGAATCTTGCCCCGTGGTGTTTGAGCGAAGCACCAGATGATCGCTGTCGTCGAGGTAAGCTTCTCCCGCCGTCCCCAACACGCTGTTGATCTGGCTGACGACATCGGCGTTGCTGGCGACGCCGGAAAAAGTCACCAGATAGTCAACGCCGTCAATTTTTAATCCTAGATTGCTGCCGTCAGGTATAGGGTTCGTCGTTACGTCAATGGGGTTGGCAGAAACGATCTCCGCGTTGTCATGTGTGTAGTTGACATTGGTCACTTCCATCAAGATGGAACTGTTAAAAGCATTAGAGGCGTCCACCACCCCGACATTGCTGACAATGGTATTCTCAGCCTGAGAGTAATAATCGGTAACCGTTGCTGTGGAATCGCCGGGGCTGACCCCGTCTACCGTGCTCACCTTGTACTCGCCGAACTGCAGGCCGTTAAACCCCGCCAGCAGCTTTAATCCTGCCAGGTCCTCATCAATCGACTTGACCTTGATATAGGTCCCCGGATTTGTACCGCTTGAGCTCAATACCAAATTATTATCAGCGTCCAAGGCCGCGCTGCCGTTAACTCCAAGCACACTGTTTATTGCAGTTAGCATCGCGGCGCCGGTGGACTCGCCGGTAAAAGTGACCTGATAATCGTTGCCGTCGATATTCAGCACCAGCTTGCCGTTAAGGGGCCCCCCGACCAAGTTGTCAAAAGCGTCTGTGACAGCGCCGAAAGACTTGACCATGTACTCATCACTGGTGATATCGACAGTGTCAACCGTTGAGCCGGCTCCTTTGGCCACATCAACCAGCTTGTCGAAAAAAAACCTTTTGCCGTTGATGTTTACCTCGTACCTGCCGTCCGGCGCAATTTCACGCAGCACAGAGCTGTCGTCGCCGCTGAAGGTGAAGTCATCGCCGGACCGGTGGAAAGGTGTCTCAGTGTTTTTCAAACCGGCAAAAATATATTTGCCGCCCAGAGAAGTATTCGCCACCTCAACCATCTCGTCCGTCATGGCATCAACCAGCTTGGCGAGGTCAATCCTGTCATCCTGAGTCAAGGTACCGCCATTCGCGCCATAAACTGTATTCGTACGCACCGTCTCTATGATATCTGTGGCATTACCCAAGCCCATGTCGGTCTGCGTGAGCCACCCCAGCCCGTCGGTGATGTTGCGCTGGTACTGCTTGTTCAAGTTCAGGTTGCTTTGCAGGGCCATGGTCTGGCTGTAACCGGCCGGATCGTCGCTCGGCCGGTTAATCTTGGTGCCCAGTGAAATCTGTTCCTGGGTTTTGGATATCCCGCTCAGATTTTTCTGAAACGCATATTGCATGCTGTTTGTAATCATCCGCTGGGTGACGCGCATTTTTGATCACCTCTCACAAAACTTATACCGCAGTGCGGTTAATCAGAGTGTCCAGCAGTTCGTCCATCACCGTAATTGTCCTGGCCGACGACTGGTAGGCGTATTGAAACTGGATCATTTTAGTCAGTTCCTCGTCGGTGGAAACACCAATCAACGACTCCCGCAGGTTATCGACCTGAGTCATCACCGCATTCTGCGTCCCGAGCCGGTCCGCCGAACCTTGCGTGTCGGCGCCGATCATGGTGGTCAGGCCGCGGTAGTAACCTTCAAATGTAGCGGTATTGCCAAGCATGGTCAAATCCGTGCGCAAACCACCGATATCAAGCGCCATATCGCCGTTGACATTGGTAATCGCCGACTGCACATCCGCCGACAAGTTAAAGTCGGCCGCGCCGGTGGCGGTGAAGAAATCCGGGTAAGTGCCGCTCGCCGTCGTGGTCGCGTGCAGCGCGTTGACAACATTTGTCAAGCCCAGGGCGAGCTCATCCATCATTGACATGTATTCGTCCACTTTATCAAGGGCGTCAAAATAGCCGACCAGCATGCCTGTTTCCGGGTTTGTCGCCGCCCAGCCTTCGGCGTCGGCGCGCGTTATATCCACCCTGCTGTTGTCGAAGGCAACCAACTCCTGGCCGTACAGGGACACCGACACATACCCGTCTGCAGAATTCTCCACGGTAACCCGGCCGATTTTGCCTAGCTCGTCCAGTAGCAGATCCCTCTTATCCAGCAAATCATTGGGCTGCTCGCCCAGCTTGATTATCCGCGCTATGGCCGTGCTGACCTCCGTAATCTGCTGGGTAAGGCTGTTGATTCGGGCGACCTTTTCATCGATCACACTGTCGATGTTATTGCGTACATCGGAAAGCTGCATGTAGGTCTGCCGGAAGGTAGTGGCCAGCTCAGCGCCCGCTTCGCGCACGGCGGCTTTAGGTCCGATGTCCTGGGGAGTGTTGTTCAAGTCTTCCCAGGCGTTAAAAAACTTGCCGATCAAAGTCTGGAGGCCATATTCCTCGTCCGGCTCGGGGAAAGCGGCCTCAACCTTTTTCAAAGATTCGTTCAGGCCTTCCCAGTAACCTTGCGAGCAGGCCACATCACGCCACTGGTTGTCCATATAAAGATCCCGGTAGCGGCGAATGTAAGTAATCTCCACCCCGGTGCCAATCTGGCCGGGAAGCAGCTTCTGGTTTAAAACCGGGTTGCAGTACGGATCGGTGGCCTCATGCACGGCTTCCTGCCTGCTGTACCCTTCCGTACTGGCGTTGGACAGATTATGGCCAACCACTTCCAAGGCCTGGCGCTCGGCTTGCAAGCCGCGCCGGCCTATCTCAAGGCCGAAAAATGTACCTGGTCCGGACATTTAAAAACCACCTTTCCGCAGTCAGGAGTCAGAATATTTCAAGACGATAAACATTTTTTTATTCTGACTCCTGCATTCTGATACCTGACTTATTTATATAGTCTTATTTACCAGCAGCTTTTTATTGCTTCCTTGATCGTAACCGCCGTTTACCCCGTAGGTAAGTCCGTCTTCCGGATTAACGGCGCTTAATATTATCCTGTTGAACATAAGCGCCCGCCTGGTCATAATCGCGTTAATCTTATTGACTTCACGCAGCAGATCAGCCTTCGAGCTCATTTCCCTTAGAAGCGTTTCCAGCTTATCCTTGGTTCCCCCGCTCGCGTGAGGGAGAACATCAGCCAGCCTGCTGCCGTGCGAAAGACCCAATTCAGCCTCCAGCGCCGCCTGAATGCGGCGGCGTTCTTCCTCCACCGCGGTCATATCGGCAACTAGATTGTTAACCTGCTTGACGGCTGCTTCAATAGCTTCCGCATCATTTTCTCTAAGGGCCGCCGTTTGCTGCTCACACGCCGAATAGAGGCCGGCCATGAGGCCGTCCTCGCGGGTAAGGCAGTCCACCAGGGAGTCCAGAGAACCAATCGGCCGGTTATCCAATGTCATCACCGCCTGATGTCTATGCTTATCTTATCTTCCAGGATACCGTCGGCAATCTTGCCAACGTCAGGCTTATAGGTACCTTCCTGAATACGTTTCTTAATCGAAGAAACCAAATCCTCCCGCACATCGGGAAGCTCTTTAAGCTCCGCGCGGTAAATCTGGGCCTGGCGAGCCTCCGGTGAGATATCCAGTATGTCGTCGCGCGTTATCTTGCCGCCGTCATTGTTTTTTTGAATGTTAGTTTTTTCTTGTTTTATTTGCTGGGCGGCATACGCTTTGGCGACGTCAAATCCGTTAGTCCCTTTAATGATCACCGGTTTCACCTTCTTTCCGGCTACTCTTTAATCCTATAAAGAATATCGGCATCCGGCCCAAAAACTTTAGATTATACTTTAGATTATATTGATAATTTCTTGAGCAATCTGCGGGAGAGGGGTGACGCGGTCGGCGGCTCCGGCCTCCACCGCCGCCCGGGGCATGCCGTAAACCACACAACTGCTTTCCGCTTCGGCAATAGTGCGGCCTTTGTAGTTTTTGATCTCTTTCATCCCCCTGGCGCCGTCCCGGCCCATGCCGGTCATCAGCACCCCCACAGTGGAATCGCCGAACATACGCGCCGCCGAAGTCATCACACCGTCCACCGACGGGCGGAACCCCCCCGGAGGCAACGGTGCGCTGCCTTTGTCCAGAACCACGGCGACACTGCCGCCCCTGTCACGAAAGGTCAAGTCGAACCCGGCCGGAGCGACCAGCACGCGGCCGGCCTTAATTAAATCGCCGTCTTCGGCGTGGCGCACTTCCAGGTGGCTTTTCCGGTCAAGGTGCTCGGCCAGGGGCTTGGAAAATCCCGCCGGGATGTGCTGCACAACAACCACCGGCACGGGAAAATCGCGCGGCAGGACAGGCACCACCTGTTGCAGCGCGGCAGGGCCGCCGGTGGAGCAGCCAATCACCACAATACGCGTACGGCCGGCAAAGCGCCCCGCGGGAAGAACCGGCTTCCCGCGCTCCGCCGCCGGTGCGGGCCTGTCCGCCCGGCGCCCGGAATCAGCAGCGGTTCCGCCAACACCGGCCGGCTTTGGCTTTAATGGACCCGCGACATTTAAAGGCCGCCGGGTAAAGCGGGAAAGCGGAACGGCGACAGCCACCTTAATTTTGCCGGCCAGTTCTTCGACCATCGGATTAAGTTTGGAAGGGCCGGTCGGCTTGGTAACAAAATCCAGCGCCCCGAAGGTGAGCGCCTCAATAGTCGCCCGGGTGCCCAATGAGGTGAGCGTGCTGCACATAATCACCGGCAGCGGGCACTCACGCATGATCCGGCGCAGCGCGGCAAGACCGTCGAGCACCGGCATTTCTACGTCAAGAGTAACAACATCAGGTTCAAGCGCCTTAATCTTATCCAGCGCGTCCTGGCCGTTCACAGCCGTTCCAATCACCCGAATGTCCTTATAATTACCCAGCATTTTACTGATCAGCTGGCGCATCAGGGCGGAATCGTCAACAACCAAAACCTTAGCTGGCGGCATATACTGCCTCCTCGACGCCGATCTCCTTCACCAGGCTCCGCACATCCACAATCAAGGCCACCTGGCCGTCACCAAGGATGGTGGCGCCGGAAAGACAGGGCACTTTACCAAGGTAATCGCCCAATGATTTGATCACTATTTCAAGCTCTCCCAATAATTTGTCCACGATCACTCCGACTTTTTTCTCCCCGATCCCCAGGACCACGACAAACAGGCGGTCCATTTCCGCGCAGGTTTCCCGCTCAAAAATATCGGATAGCCTGACCAAGGGCAGGACGCGCCCCCGCACCAGGATAACCTCGTTGTGTTTCACTCTCTTGATTTCCTCCGCCTTGACACTGATTGTCTCCACAACATTGGTAAGCGGGAAAGCGAATTGTTCGTTGCCCAGCTCCACCATCAAAGCCCGGATAATGGCCAGCGTGAGAGGAAGCTTAATGGTAAAGGTGGTTCCCACTCCAGGCACGCTGGAAACATCGGTAATCCCGTTTATCTGCTCAATATGGCTGCGCACTATATCCATACCCACACCCCGTCCGGAAAGGTCGCTGACTTTAGCGACCGTGGAGAAACCAGGCAAAAAGATCAGGTTCAGCGCCTCCTGATCAGACATCCTCTGAGCCACTTCACCGTTAATAAGACCCTTTTCCACAGCTTTGGCGCGGAGCTTGACCGGGTCCATCCCTTTCCCGTCGTCCTGTATGGTTATGATAATGTGGTTTTCCATATATGAAGCTTTAAGCTTCAGCACTCCGTTCCTTGGCTTGCCCAGTCTGACTCTCTCTTCCGGTCCCTCTACGCCGTGGTCGAGGGCATTCCTGATCAAGTGAATGAGAGGGTCGCCGATAACTTCGATGACATTGCGGTCAAGCTCGGTTTCATGACCTTCAACAATAAAATCTACTTCCTTGTTCAGCTTTTGGGCCAGGTCGCGCACCATTCTGGGGAAACGATTGAACACTTGCGCCACCGGCAGCATCCTGGCTTTCATGATCTGTTCCTGCAGGTCGCCGGCAACCTGACCCAGATGGCTGGAGATCTCGTTCATCGTTTCCACCATGTCCCCGGAACCGGAGCCGAAGCGCCCTTCGAAAATTTCCGCGAAACGGTTCAATCCGGTGCGGTCTATCACCAATTCTCCCACCAGGTTCATCAGGGTGTCCAGCTTCTGGACATCCACCCGGACAGTTTGCACGGTTTTTACTTCATGATCGGCCCGCGCCGCCTGCTCCGTTTTTTCCGCCGACGCGTCTGAAGCCGCCTGCTCGCGGACTTCCTGGCCGGCTGCCAGTTTTATGCGGTTTACCTCGGTCTTCGCCACTTCCGAAACAGTCATCAACAGGTTTCTGACCCGGTCCGGGTCCTCACCGGTGAGCAAAATAACCCGGAAACCGGTTTCAAAATTGCCTTCCTGAATATCCTCGGCGGGCGGCTGGCTTTTAATCACTTCACCCATCTGCTGGAGGGTTTCAAAAACCAGAAAGGCGCGGACAGATTTCATCTGACAGCCGGCATCAAGCTGAACAGTTACCCAGTAGGCCTGAAGACCTTTAAGCTCGGCCTCCCTGATCACATCTTCTTCAACTTCCCCGATGCCATCGTCAATAGCGCCGGCCGGCTGTTTTGACGGACCCCTGCCGCTTTCCGGCGCCTCGCCGGGCGAGGGGGGGGAACCAATTCCCTGGAACTGTTTCAGGCTGGTTACCACCTGTTCGATATCTACGGAAACGTCTTTGCCGATTATCTCGTCCCGCAGTATTTGCAGAGTGTCCAAAGCCATAAAGAGCGTGTCCACCAGCGGGCCGGACACGGGAAGAAGCCCTTTGCGCATTTGGTCGAAAAGGTTTTCTATCTCGTGGGTGAGGGAGGCCATCTTATCATAGCCCATCACGGCTGACGATCCTTTGATGGTATGGGCGGCCCGGAAAATCTCCTGGAGCGCCTCCTGGCTTCCCCCTTCGCGTTCCAGCACCAATATATTTTCATTAAGCACCTGAATTTTTTCTTCCAATTCGTCCAGGAAAACGCTGATTTCTTCGTCTGAAAACATATTTTCCACCCCTATGCTGTTTCTACTCCGAACCTCTGAAGCTCACTCTGTTCGTGCTCATACAGTACTTTATCCAGGTTGAGCAGGATCACCAGCCTGCCGTCCAGGATGGCTATTCCTCTCAAATAGGCCGCATCGATCCCGTGAATCATCGGCGGGGGCGGTTCAATACTGTCAAGCGGCACGCGAAGCACTTCAGACACCCCGTCAACAATCATGCCGATGGTGTTGCCCCCCACGTCCACAATGATAATTCTGCTGGAACTGGTTCTCTCCGCCAGCGGCAGGTTAAACCTCTTGCAAAGATCAATCACCGGGATAATTTTACCGCGCAGGTTGATCACGCCTTCTACAAAATGAGGAGTGCGCGGCACTCTGGTTATTGCCTCCATTCTGATTATTTCAAAAACAGCATCGATGTCAATCCCGTAGGTTTGCTCCGTTAGTTGAAAAACCACCATTTGGTCTTCCTTGCTGTCAATCTGTTTTTCGCCCTTAGCCATTCGCATATGCTCCTTTCTCTCATTTCGAGTATTCAGCAGTCAGGTGTCATAATCCAGTACAAATTGTTCTCCATACTGACTCCTGTCTTCTGACTCCTGCTTTTCATTGAACCTGTTCATTGTAAGGCGGTTTCACCGACATCGGTTCAGCCGTCTCGTACTTGCTTCTCAAAACCACTATATCAACACGCCGGTTTTTCTGGCGGTTCTCCGCGGTGTCGTTCGGTACACGCGGGCGATATTCCCCGTAGCCTGTCGCGGAA
>NZ_MVQM01000100.1:0-11079 GCF_002067195.1 Pelotomaculum sp. PtaB.Bin117
TTTTTCCGTAATCCGGGGCGAGAACAAAAGGGACTTTTTACTGGAGTACTTGGCCGGCCGGAAAGAGGAGGCCGGCATCATTTACGCGGCGACCCGGAAAGAAGTGGACAATCTGTACGAGTTTCTTTGTAAGAAAGGATACTCCGCGGGAAAATACCACGCCGGACTGAGTGAAGAAGAGAGAACCGGCAGCCAGGACATGTTCCTTTACGACGACATCCGGATTATGGTTGCCACGAACGCTTTTGGCATGGGTATCGACAAGTCCAACGTCCGCTATGTGATCCACTACAACCTGCCCAAAAACATGGAGGCTTACTACCAGGAAGCCGGCCGCGCCGGAAGGGACGACGGGCCGGGGGAATGTGTCTTGCTGTTTGGCCCGCAGGACATCCAGATTCAAAAATTCCTTATCGGGCAGACGCAATATACGCCGGAAAGGAAGCTGAACGAGTACCGGAAATTGCAAGCCATGGTGGATTATTGCCATACCCCGCACTGCCTGAGAAAATATATTTTGCGGTATTTCGGAGAAGAGAGCATAGCGGAGGAATGCGGGAACTGCGGCACCTGCAACGAAAAAACCGAACTGGTTGATCAAACAGTTGACGCCCAGATGCTCTTTTCCTGCATCCTGCGCCTGCGGGAACAGTTCGGAATTTCAATGGCGGCGGAAGTTTTAAAAGGTTCCTTGAACAAAAAAGTGCTGCGTTACGGGTTTAACGAATTGTCCACCTACGGCCTGATGAAAGACCGGACCCTGAAGCAAATCAGCGACTTTGCCAATGTACTGATTGCCGAAGGGTACATTCAGCTGACGGAGGGCCAGTACCCCGTGGCCAGGTTGACTCCCCGGGCCTTTCCCGTCCTGAAAGGGTTGGAAAAAGTGATGCTCAAGGTAAGGATAAAAGAAGCGGCCGCCACTGTGGACGACTCACTTTTTGAACAATTGCGCGGATTGCGCAAAGAGATTGCGCAAAAAGAGGGAGTACCTCCTTATATAGTTTTCGCGGACAGCACCCTGCGGGAAATGTCCATCCGCCTGCCGGCAGATCAACACGCCATGCTGTCCATCAAGGGGGTCGGGCAAAGGAAATTTGCAAGCTACGGCGGGCAGTTCCTTCAGAAATACGTGGCCGAAAAGGGAATTATCCTCCGGCAGGGGAAGCCCGCCGGGAAAAAGGTGCGGGACAATGAAACGCCGAGCCACCTGATGACTCTGCACCTGTACCGGGAAGGCGTCACTATTCCAGAAATTGCCAGACAAAGAGGCTTGAGCGCGGTCACCATTCAAGACCACCTCGTCCGGTGCGGCCTGGAAGGTCACCACATCGATTGGGACGACTTTATC
Source organism: Pelotomaculum sp. PtaB.Bin117 (assembly GCF_002067195.1). Classification (NCBI taxonomy): domain Bacteria; kingdom Bacillati; phylum Bacillota; class Clostridia; order Eubacteriales; family Desulfotomaculaceae; genus Pelotomaculum; species Pelotomaculum sp. PtaB.Bin117. The sequence continues at coordinate 1,352 of NZ_MVQM01000100.1, forward strand.
CCGCAAGAATATGAAGCCTTAATCTTGCAGAAAATTGAAGAGGTCGGCGCTCAAAGATTAAGGCCCATCAAGGAAGAATTGCCGGCCGGGGTGGATTACTTTGCCATTAAGGCCGTGTTGTGCAAATACAGACTGATGACAGGAGAACAAACTTGAGCCCATTAAACAACAGTCATGTTTCGACATATTAATATTTTATTTATAAAATACAAATATTTTAGAGGAATTATTTGCAGATTCATCTAATCTTTAATATTTTGATGGGAGGTGTAACTTTATAGAACCGCTATGATTCCAACAGTTAATAAAAGCTATAAGGAGGGTGTGCAAAAACGTATATTCAATCAGGAAACAGGTACAGGATAGCACTATTATTCTGTCTTTGCCTGGCAGCATTCTTGTTCTGCGCCTTACCGGCGCTGGCAGCGTCAGACTCGACTGCCGCCGGTTCGCCCACGGGAGACGCGGCTTTGCAGACAAGCGGTCCTAGTTTTACTGACCTGCCTGTTGACAGTTCTTTATATCCGGCTATCCGTTATCTGGTCGGCAAGAACATCTTATCGGGTTTTCCTGACGGTTCCTTTCGTCCCGCGGATTCCATCACCCGCGCCGAGGTTGCCCGGATGATGGTGCTGGCCAAAGGACTGACGCCGGCAAATGGCGGAGCGCAGACTTTCAGCGACGTACCCGGCGGACACTGGGCCTACGGTGTGATCGAGGCCGCTGCTCAAGACGGCCTGCTCAAGGGCTACCAGGACGGCACGTTCAACCCGGACGGCAGCATTACCAGGGTAGAAGCCACTTCCTTACTGATGAGGCTTTCCGGGGGCGACCTTACCGGTGAAACCGTGGAAATCGCCGACGTGCCCGCCGGCCACTGGGCCTACCGGCAAGTGGCGACAGCGGTGCAGGCCGGACTGGTGGAGCTGCCCGCCGGCAATTCGTTCAACCCGGAGGTAAACTTCCAGCGTGGTGAAATGGCTAAGAGCCTTTCCGCTTTATTTACCTTGAGTCCGGTTTTACGGTTAAACGAGCTGAACGGCAAACTTACGGTTAAGAGCGGCACAGTGACTGTAAACGGCGTCAAGGTTGGAAGCGCTGTAAAGGTGAGCGCGGGTGATGCAATTGTCACCGGCGCCGACAGCAAGGCGGAGATTACCTTTGACGACGGCAGCGGCTTTTTGCTCATGCCCGGTACCGAATTCGCCATTACGACGGCGCAAGGCTTCAACTACATGAAGAAGGACGGTACCGCCGGCGTGGCTGTGGACAAGCTCACCATCGACCTGAAAAAAGGCAATATCTTCGGCGCGCTGGCCAGCCGTTATGATAATAACAATAATACTGCTTTCCTCGACGGGAGTAATTCCGTGCTGCTCGCCTCGCTTGATTTACCGCCCGGCATCCTGCTGGCCGAGGGAGAGAGCGAGGCGGCCTGGTGGAATGAGCCTTACGCGCAGAGGACGAGAGTGGAAGTCGACATGCCCTGGGGCGTGGCCGCAATCCGGGGAACCTTCTGGAGTAGCTTGGTTACCGCCAGCGGTCAGAGCAGCACCAACGTGCTGATCGGTGACGCTACATTAACGTCAGGCGGGCAAACCGTATCGCTTGCCGGCGGCCAATCCAGCACCGTCACCTCTTCGGGTGGAGCGCCGCCCACGCCACCGGCTCCTATGAGCCAGACCGAAAGGCAGGCTTTTGCCGGGGTGCAGGACTGGGTGAACCAACGCGCCCAGGAAATCCAGAACAATTTGCCGCCGGCTCCGCCATCCGCGCCACCGGGAGCGCAAGGACCGCCTAACGTCGTTAACGCTGTTACCCGCGCGCTGGAGCAAGTCACGAGCGGCTTGCCCCCTGCTAACCAAACACCAGATAATGATGGTGGAAACAATCACAATAATTCCACACTGACTGTGGCACCGGTAACGGCTGACCCCGTGACCGGCACGACGGTGGCGATTGGCGCTCATGTCACTCTCACCACATCCACCAGCGGAGCGGAGATCTATTATACGACTGACGGAACTGATCCGGATGCGGTTTATGGGACGCCTTATAACGAACCAATCGCAGTGACAGAACCGGTTACCATTAAAGCTATCGCCGTAAAGGACGGGTATCGCGACAGTCAGGTCTCCACGTTCAGCTATGATGTCCGGGTAGCCACGCCGTATGTCGTTGATCAGGATGGTGGGATACTATCACCGGGTTTCATAGATATGGGCGCAATGTTAAGACTGCGTTGCGCTACGGATGGCGCGTCTGTTTACTACACCTACACCACTGACGGGTCTCCGCCGGCAACACCTAGTACACTGTACACAGACGATGAGATAGATGAGATATATGTGGAAGGGCCTTTGCACGTCAGGGCGATTGCCGTTATGTCCGGATGGGCAAACAGCGAGGAACTTGATTGCGTATATTATGCGCCTCCGAGCACGGCAGAGCTTGGTGAGGCGTATAATGAAAACAGTGACGAATTTTACCTTCCATCAAGAGACGATATAAAACTGTTTGCTTTTCGGCTGAATTTAGACGGAGAAGATGTCACTGCGGGTGAGGTTGTCATTAACGCAATTGGCGTGGCAGGTACTGTATACGCGTCTGATTTAAGTGACTTAAAGCTTTATATTGACAATTACGAGTCCGGACAAGAACTGTTAACTGACGATGTGACCGCCCAGGCGGACGGAGACGGGATGCTTACCGGCGTACAAATAAGCGGTTTTCAGTTGACAACTTCTCAAAGCGCATACGATATAATTCTGGTGGGAGACGTAGCAGATCTAGAACTAGGTGATACTGTAACATTTAGCATTACCGCCGCAGGCTTTACCACCGCCGCAGGCTTTACCGGTCTTACCGGAGTTGATTCCGGATTGACCATAATACCGGACGGTGATCCTCCTGTTGTAGAGGGTAATCCGCACAGCTATGGTTCTTAGATAATGGTATAAGAAGAATCCCCTGCGGTCAGGACATTTCAGTTATGGCCCCAGGGGATTTTTTTGCTTTTTTTTAAATCTTTGATACTCTTATAGCATGACGAGAGTGACAAATTCCGACAAATTATGACAAAGAAAACCCCTTGAATATTTCTAATTTATTGTTATTGTTTAAGGGACATTACCAAAGAAATGGGAATGGATTGAAAGACACGATCCGGAATTGTTAAAATGGTGGAACTGGAAGGATATCGGATCGTTTAAATACACATATTGGGCTAATCGCCCGACGGAAAGGAGATGAAGGCCGTGAAAAGAGGAAGCCGTCAGGACTGTTGCCGAATTATCGGCCATAGTCATAGTAAACGGGGAAGAGAGTATTTGCCCGCGTTAATCCTGGTGCTTTTGCTGCTTGCCGCGGCAAGCAGCGGCTGTTCCGGCACTGACAGGCTGGAGGCGGCGAGCATCGACGCAACCTTTACCGGGTATGAAGACCTTCCCGTCCAGGTAAACCCCGCCGTCGAGCCATATGCGGTGAAGCCGGATATGGGCAATATCACCAACAAGGACATGTTTGAACTGTCCCCGGCGGCGAAAAACCTGTTAATTAAAAATGGCTTCGTCGTGGTTCCCAACAAGTATGAGAAAGAGTTTTTCTCGCTATACGAGAGAAATCGGTATGAACCGGTTCCGTTGTTTATCACCACCGATTCCGTGCTGCACAACTATCATTTGTTTTTTGACCACCTGTTGCGGGTTGTGGAAACGGAAAAACTTGCCCCGGAACTGAAAGAGCTTAACAAATCGATGTTGAACCAGGCGCAAAAGCAGTACAAAGATCTCCAGGGCACCATCTGGGAGAACGCCGCCAGGCGGAATGTCGGCTTTTTCGCCGTGGCCTGCAAGCTTGTGGACCCTGACGAGGCCATCCCTTCCCTGGTGAAAAATGAAGTGGAAAAAGAGCTGGACTTGATTGAAAACCACCAGGGCATCGCTGTTTCGCCGCTGATGAACATCGGCGGGAACGATGAGCTTAGCGGCGCTTTCCAGGAGGATTACTCGCAATATGTGCCGAGGGGTCATTATGACAAGACGGATTCGCTCAAGGCATATTTTAAGTCCATGATGTGGTACGGCAGGCTAAACTTTCGCTTCAAGAGCGAGGATGAAACCAGGTCCGCCTTATTGATCACGATGGCTTTGGGCAAAGGGGAAAACAGGCGGATGTGGGATGACATATATGCCACCACCAGCTTTTTCGTCGGTAAAAGCGACGATATCTCCTATGCTCAGATCAGGGAAACAATCGATAAGATATACGGGATAAACGCCGACCTGCAGACAGTGCTTTCCAGCCCGGACAAATGGAACGCGCTCCTGGAAGCCGCCGGGCAACTGGAGCCGCCGTCTCTGAACTCCATACCGGTTAACGCGGGAACATCCCAGGCTGAACGGAAAGAAGAAATAAAGGGTTTCCGGTTCATGGGGCAGCGGTTTACCATAGACGCCTCTGTTTTTCAGCGGCTGGTTTACCGGGAAGTGGGGGAAAACAGCCAGGGCGAGCAGAGGATGCTGCCCAGGGGAATGGACATTCCCGCCGCCATGGGTTCGGCGGAAGCCTACGCCATTTTGCAATCCATGGGGGAGACGGATTACCGGAACTACCCGGAAAACATGGCCGAAATGAAAACCTATATCAACAGTTTGAGCGACGAGACCTGGACCCAGAACCTCTACTGGAACTGGCTTTACGCGCTTATGCCCTTGATTCAGGAAAAACCGGAAGGGTACCCTTCGTTTATGCGCAGCCAAGCCTGGGCCAGAAAGGAACTCAATACCTATCTGGGCAGTTGGGCGGAGCTAAAGCATGACACTATCCTATACGCCAAGCAGGTTTACGCTGAGGCCGGCGGCGGCGGGGAACAGGTTGACGACCGCGGGTATGTCGAGCCCAACCCTTATCTGTACGCCCGCCTGGCCTCGCTGGTGAAAATGACCGGGGACTGCCTGCTGGAGCGCGAACTCTTAAACGAGCGGGATAAGGAGAGTCTGGAACGGATGGAGACACTGGTTACTGCCCTGAAGACTATTTCTGAGAAGGAATTGGCAAACACCCCTTTAACCGACGAGGAGTATGAATTAATCCGCTCTTATGGAGGACAACTGGAGCATTTCTGGATTGACGCCCTGAGTGACGAGGGAGTTGACCACCGTTCCGCCGCAAATGACCGGCCCGCCGCCTTGGTGGGGGACGTGGCCACCGACCCCAACGGCCAGGTGCTGGAAGAAGCGACGGGCCGCGTTTTCAACATCTATGCGGTTGTTCCCGTGGACGGCAAGCTGAGGATCGCTGTCGGCGGCGTGTATTCATATTACGAATTTCCCTGGCCGCTTAGCGACCGGCTGACCGACGCCAAATGGCACAAAATGCTGGATGACGGCCAGGCTCCCCCGCAGCCGGAATGGACCAAGTCCTTTATTGCTGAGTGAAGACGTGATAATTATTGAGGATGTAAACTGTAGATGATTTATTCGTAAAGAGGAGGAGAATAAATGAACTGGCGGAACTGGACGGCATGTATTGTTGGATCATGCTTTATCCTCGGCGTATTCTTATTGCATCAGGGGGTTGCCGTGGCGGAGGTTGCGCCTGCGGACCTCAAGGAGGCAGAAACATTTGAGAATGGCGCCGCGATAAATCAAAAAGCCGCGGCAGACGGCGCGCGGTATGCGGTAAGCTTGGAGCAGGCCATCCAAATTGCCAGGCAGGCGTTTGCCGTTCCGGGGGAATTGGACCAGTTTTCAAGCGGTTTCAGCCAGTCTGAGCAGAATTCTTTTTGGAATCTGCGCTGGTACCGGAACAGCGAACCGGGCGGCGAAATGAATGTAAAAGTTGACGCCGGGACGGGGGAAATCTGGAGCATGTATAAGTGGCTGCCGCGGGGGCCCGGAGTGGTGTACCGGGGATTGCCCCGATATTCCAGGGAGCAGTCGGAAGCTATGGCCGCCGCCCTTGCTCAAAAGTTGCAGCCCGGGCGTTTTGGGGAAACCAGCTTGCAGCCGGGTAGCGACTATGTCCCGCCCCTGTCTGTTAATGAGCGCGAGCAGGTGGAATACAACTTTTACTACGCCAGGTATGTTGACGGTGTAATCTATTCTGACAACGGTATTAGTGTGGCGGTGAACGGGGATACCAATGAAGTGATCCGCTTTGATGTGAACTGGGAAGAAGCGCGGGATTTTCCGCCGCCGGCCGGCAAAATTGCCCCGGAGCAGGCTGAACAAGTTTTTTACTCTGAATCAGCTCCCGAATTGTATTACTACCGCCCTTACGCGCCATACGGCGTGGAAGCGCCCGTGCAGCTGGTTTACAAGCTGCCGGAATCCCGGCGGCAGGTTGTTATTGACGCTTTGACCGGCGAGCTTCTAAATAATGAAGCAAGCTATAACTACAAGCAAGCCAGCATGCCTGACGGCGCCGGAGGCGCGGGTAATTATCTATTCGACCAAGCGATTAGGCTCAACCCGGCTGAAGAAGACCAGGTTGACAGGCTGAAGAATGTTATTCCGCAGGATGAAGCTCTGAAAATAGCGAAGTCCGCCGTAGCAATACCGCCGAAATATGTTTTAACCAGCAGCAGGTTGGAACAGGACTACTCGTTTAAGGAGAATAAGTCGTGGGAATTTAGCTGGCAGGCCGGCGATGGTTCGGACGATGGCGGAATGGATGTCTCCGTCAACGCCGTCAATGGAGAGTTGGTGGCATTTAGCCGTCGTTATAACAGGTATGAAGATTTAAAGTCACCGGTAGTAAAGTTTAGTGATGAAGAAGCCCTGCATATAGCGGAAGATTATATTGAAAAAAATCAGCCGGGCAGGTGGGCGCAGGTGGTGTTTGGTTCGTTGAGACCCGTGCAGGGGCTGGTGATCGACCCGCTGGAGGAGCCGCGGCCGCGCGCGTATGCCATTAACTACACACGGGTGACGAATGGAGTGAAATTCCCGCAAAACGGGTTCGACCTGGAGGTGAACAGCGCCACGGGTGAAATAAATTCGTACCGGATGACCTGGTGGGATGTGCAATTTCCCGACCCCCAGGGTGTCATCAGCCAAGAAGCGGCGGCGGACAATTACCTGCGGGAAGCCCCGCTGACACTGGGCTACCTGCGGACGTGGGCGCCGGAAAAATCCGTAAAGCCGCGCGAGGAGGGCAAAGTTCACCTGGTTTATTACCAGCCGAACCGCAACTTTGCCATGCTGGATGCTTTCACCGGCCGGATTCTTGATGAAGAGGGAAAGACAGTTACTCCAGCCGGGGAAAAAGAAAGCTTCAGCGACCTGGCGGGCCATCCGGCGCGTGAGGCGGTGGAACTGCTGGCCGAAGCGGGCATCGTCACGGGGGCTGACGGCAGGTTCCGGCCTGACGACCCTGTGACCCAGGCTGAATTAATCGCCATGCTGGTGAAAAGCTCTGGACGGTCGCCCGGGGCGGCTGCCGGCGGCAAGGAACCGTGGTACCGGAGCTATTACGACACGGCGGAGCTGCTCGGCATTATTCGAGCCGGGGAAAAGCCGGAGCCGGATGCTGCCGTCAATCGTGAAGATTTGGCCCGTTTAGCCGTCCAAACCATGGGTCTTTACAATGTGGCCAGATTAAGCAACATTTATGTGCTTGATTTTCAGGACGCTAACGATATTTCCGAAAACTTGCGGGGACATGCCGCCCTGTCCGTGGCGCTTGGCTTAATCAAGCCGGTGGAGGGGAAATTTGAGCCCAAAGCTGTTGTGACCAGGGCCGAAGCGGCGGAAACGATTGTAAGGTTGTTAATAAACGGCAAGTAGCACAAGAATGGGTGCCATAGCTGCATAAAACCATAACCTTGCTTCATTTGCGTTTCAACGCGCGCTGGTGAAAATAAACAGGAACTAGCCTGCAGTTGCGAGTCCTTGCACGAGCGCGATAAGGAGAATTCATTGCTTAGCTTAATGAAGACGCGGAAATTATTGATAATTGCCTTGCTGGCGGCGATTGGCTGCCTGTGGTTCATAACGGCGGGGAGTTGTTCACCGGAAGAAGATTTTACGGCGTACAAGGAAAAAAAGTTAAAGCTTCCAGCCGGGCAGGAGCCTGTTTGCCTGGTGGCGGCGGGGGATATTATGCTTTCCCGGGGCGTGGCCGGGGAAAGCATAAAGCAAGGGAATCTCCGGCACCCTTTTGCGAAAATTGAAAAATACTTGAAAAACAGTGATATTGTTTTCGGCAATCTGGAAAACCCAATCACGCCGGGCAGGGAAATCGGCGCGCCGGAGATGATCCTGCGCGCCGATCCGGGTGTGGAATTCGCTTTGCAAGACGCCGGCTTCACCATCCTTTCCCTGGCCAACAACCACTTGCCGGATTTCGGCCCGCAGGGTGTGCGGGATACCCTGCGCTATCTTGATGGCGCGGGCATTGGGCATGCCGGGGCCGGGAGAACGGAAAACGAGGCGTATGCCGCGGAGCTTATCGAAGTGAAGGGAATGAAGCTGGCGTTTCTTGCTTTTGCCGATCCCGGCCTCGTGCCTGAGTCTTACCTGGCAGGAGTTGAGCATCCCGGTATCGCCTTTCTTGACCGGGAAAAAGTAAGGGCGGCCGTAAAAGACGCCGGAGAAAAAGCAGATTTTGTGGTGGCGTCCATCCACGCCGGCAGGGAATACGAGCACGAACCGGACCAGACGCAAATTGAATACGCGCGCCTGGCGATAGACGCCGGCGCGGATCTCGTTTTGGGGCATCACCCGCACGTGGTCCAAAAGGTGGAAAAATACAAAGGAAAGTACATCTTTTACAGCCTGGGCAATTTTATTTTTGATCAAAAATGGTCCCGGGCTACGCGCGAGGGCCTGGCGGCCAGAATATTCATTACCCGCGCAGGCTTGGGGAAGATTGAATTTCTGCCGGTTTTCATCAATGATCAAGACCAGCCGCAGTTGTTGGAAGGGGAAGCGGCCAAATCTGTTCTGGCTAATTCGGGATTAAAGCTGGAGGAAGCGGCCGTCCCTGCCTGGGATCAGGAAAACCGTGTTTTTGAGAAAAGTATTAGATATGTTTTTTACGCCCAAAGGCCACTGCCGGAATCCAGGCTGGCCAAAAAGCAGTCCTTCGACCTGAATCAAGACGGCATTAACGAAGATTATTCTTTGCAGGATGGCGCGATGAAGGTTGCCAGCGGCTTGCAAACAATCTGGCAGTCGCCCGGTGAGTGGTGGGTGGATAATTTCTTTTTGGGCGATTCCAACAACGACGGTGTTTCCGAGTTGAACCTGCTGGTCTGGAAGTCGGGGAGCTTTGGGGCGCACAAGCCTTTTTGGGTTACCCAAGATGATCAGAGCGTGAAAAATCATCTTTTTATCTTCAAGCTGGCCGGCAGTTCCTTTAAACCTGTTTGGCAATCGTCCAATCTGGATCGTCCGAATTATGAAACGGTCCTGGAAGATTTGGATGGCGACGGCAGCAACGAGCTGGTTGTCACGGAAGGCAGCTATGTCAATCCCAAGGAAAGAGAAGTAAATATATGGAAATGGAACGGTTGGGGTTTCAGCAAAATTTCTTACGGGGAACCTCAAGATTCATAAAAACAATATTAATAACACCTTAATGGCTCTATTTTTTTTAACAAACCCGCCGAATAAATCAAAAGGAGTAAAAATTCAGTGGAGGTGATAAGGTTGAAAGACTTTGTATTTTATGATGGGCGAAAAAAGGCATAGCAAAAAAAGCCCCTAAATAGCGACTTTGAA
>NZ_MVQM01000101.1:0-8934 GCF_002067195.1 Pelotomaculum sp. PtaB.Bin117
TTTGAACAACGAGGAGTCAGTTGAGCGCCTGCAGCGAATTATGCAGCGCATGGGTATTGACGACGCTCTAAAGGAAGCAGGGGCAAAAGAAGGGGACACAATTAAAATCGGCGGGTTTGAATTCGAATATGTGAATTAAGGGAAATTACTTATCGTCTGTATTCTTACGAGATTCTTGGATACGGTGATCTTTCCGGAAAGTACCCACATAAATACCCCTGGGCATTTTCTTACGCGGACCGGAGCAGCGCGGTACGACGAGCCGCCGGAAGTATCCCTCCCAGAAGGAACTGATATGATCTTCCATCCAGATATCTTTCCCATGCCCCGACAGCAATTCTGCCAATATAGGCAGCGCCTGAGTAGCCCCGGAAGTGATGAAGATATCCTGCGGATGAACAGTCATTCCCCTACTGCGAAAGACCCAGCCGGTAATTTCCTCGCGGAGCGCCGGAATTCCTTCCGTCCATGAATATCCAAGTGCCAGTTTGTATTGTATTATTTTACAACTACAGGTTGATGTTTACAAGTGAGCAGCCCGGACGGCAGCAGTGGATTGGCGGGTTAATGGTGATACCTGGCATGCTGCTGACAGGGTTTAAGCAGTCTACCGGCAGCGGCGCCGGTGGTAGTATTAAAATTAAGGATAAAGGCCTGTAAAAGATAAGCGGCGGTATTCGGGCTGGTTGCTGGAGACCCTGACTGCTTGCCACTTTTAATAGATAATCATATATGGTATACTATCCATGGTTTGGCCAACAAAGGAGCCGTCATTAAGTGAGGCAGTATGGAAGAGCAGGAACGTAATTTTCATTTATTTAAACGTTTTGTCGTAAAAGTGGGTACCAGTTCGGTCAATCACCCTAATGGCAGGCCTAATCTTTTTCAGATAGAGACTTTGGTTCGCCAGCTTGCCGACCTGTGCAATCAAGGAAAAGAAGTGATCCTGGTCACTTCGGGCGCTGTAGGCGCGGGCGCCGGGAAGCTGGGCTTGAAAAGCCGGCCGAAGAACATCCCGGAAAAACAAGCGGCGGCGGCCGTCGGTCAGGGTATGCTGATGCATATCTATGAAAAGATTTTCGCCGAATACGGTTTGACTGTCGGCCAGGTGCTCTTGACACGGGAGGATTTCTCTGACAGGCGCCGGTTTCTAAATGCAAGGAACGCTTTGCATACATTACTCCGGCTTGGCGTTATCCCGGTAGTTAACGAAAATGACATGGTGGCCGTGGATGAAATTAAACTGGGTGACAACGACAACCTTTCGGCTTTGGTGGCCAGTTTGATCGATGCGGAAATGTTGTTTTTGCTTTCCGATGTTGACGGGCTTTACACGGCGGACCCCCACAAAAATTCGGACGCCAGGATAATTTATGATATAATTGAAATAACTGCGGAACTGGAAAAGCTGGCTGGTGAGGGTGAAGCCGGAAGCATGGGTACCGGTGGAATGACTACCAAACTGCAGGCTGCCAGGATAGCCATGCACTCCGGAGTGGTAACAGTGATTGCCAGGTCGGGAAAAAAAGACGTGCTGCGCCGGATTATCGCCGGTGAACTGGAAGGGACCGTTTTTTGGCCGTTAGTGAACAAACTTGAAAACAAAAAAAAGTGGATTGCCTACAGCTCTACCGTTCAAGGAGAGATTTTCGTGGACAAAGGGGCGACTCAGGCACTGTCGAGATATGGCAAAAGCCTTCTGCCTTCAGGTGTAACCGGGGTGGAGGGAGTTTTTGAACTGGGCAATACCGTCAGTATAGTCGGTCCGGACGGGCAGGAAATAGCTAGAGGGTTGACCAACTACTCTTCCGCTGAGATCGAAAAGATTAAGGGCGCTCAGACTAGAGATATCGCGCGTATTCTTGGTCATAAGGATTACGATGAAGTAGTGCACCGCAATAATCTTGTGCTGGATTTATAAGAAAGGCTAAAATTTGTCACACTTTATCATGCAATGACTTTTACTTGCATTTTAGATGAGAAGAATGTAATATTTTAGTTATGAGAAAGAGTACCGGTCGGGTGTGCAAGTTGGGAGTAATGGGCGGAACCTTCGACCCGATTCATTATGGCCATTTGGTTGCCGCGGAAGGCGCGAGGGAAGAACTGGCGCTGGACAAGGTTATATTTATCCCCGCCGGCAAGCCGCCGCATAAGCCGGGGCATGATCTTGCCGATGCGGGAGATCGTTATCTGATGACCGGACTGGCGATTGACTCCAATATTTTTTTCGAGGTTTCATCCATCGAGATTGACCGTCCCGGCCCGTCTTATACTGTTGATACGATCCAGTTTATCATGAACCAGTACCCGGGAGCGGAAATCTATTTTATAACCGGGGCCGACGCAATATTAGAAATTATTACGTGGAAAAATGTCGAAAGATTATTATCGCTGTGCTATTTTGTCGCGGCGTCCCGGCCTGGTTACCGGTTGGACGAGCTTTGGGAAAAGGTCGGCGCTTTTATTCAGTGCCCGGAAAAAAAGATACTGGGTATGGAGGTTCCCGCATTGGCGATATCATCAACTGATATCAGAAGGCGTGTGCGTGAAGGAAAAACAATTAAGTACCTGCTGCCGGAGCCTGTGGAAGAGTATATCGCCAAAAAAAAATTATACCGGCGCTAAAAGCCTGGAAAAATCTTAGTCTGATTAAGATTGCATTAGGACAGTTCCTTTTGCAGATAATAGTTCCAATTAATAAGTTTCGGAAGGGAAAGAGGTGATTACTTTTGACGCGTACACTATATGTGGGAAATCTACCGTGGGCTACTAAAGCTGAAGATCTCGCCAATGCTTTTTCAGTACATGGCGAAGTTCTGAGTAGCCGCGTTATTACAGATCGTGAGACTGGTCGTTCCCGCGGGTTTGGTTTTGTTGAAGTCCGGGAGGAAGATGCGGAAGCAATGATAGCCGCAATGAACGGCACGGATCTTGACGGTAGGGTTATCACCGTTAATGAGGCAAGGGCGCGGGAAGAAAGATAAAGGAAAAACCTCCATTAAAGGAGGTTTTCTCTTAGTAATATTTTGAGCCATATTTTGCTGTGGCATTGTATATGGAAGAGAATATTATATTTTAGTCAGTATTAAGGAGGAGTGGCGTTGTCCTTAAGTCCACAGGCAGTGGTGAACATTGCGGTGCAGGCGGCGGAAGACAAGAAAGCAATGGACATAACCGTTCTTGATATTCGTGAAATATCTATTATCGCGGACTATTTTATTATTTGCAGCGGCCGCTCAGGAACCCAAGTGCAGGCTATTGTTGAGAACATCCAGGAGAGATTGGATAAAGACGGGGTTGTTGCTTTGCGCCGGGAAGGTTTCCGGGAAGGCAACTGGGTGTTGTTGGATTACGGTGATGTCATAATTCATGTCTTCCGGGAATCTGAACGGCAATTTTATAATCTTGAACGCCTGTGGGGTGACGCTCAGGTGGTGGGGCTTCCCGTTAATATTTGACATTAAAGAAGCATGTAGATATCACAGGGCACACTTAAAGCAAAATTTATTGATGTGCGGCAAACCTCTTGTCTCTCGCGGGAAAGAGGTTTTCTTGCTGTCCGGCGCGAGCCTTGAGTAATCCATGTTTTTATGATAAAATTTGCAAATGGGTAAAAACGCCTTTATCCGAGAAGCATGGTGGCTGCGTCAGTGAGGCGGCTTTCAGATAAGGAGATGGGATAATTGAAAGAAAAGTATGACTTTCAAGAAGTGGAAAAAAAGTGGCAGGGACGCTGGGCCGCGGAGAATCTTTACGTAGTGCCTGATTTCTCGGACCGGCCAAAGTATTATTGCCTGGAAATGTTCCCTTATCCTTCCGGGAAATTGCATATGGGCCATGTGCGGAATTATTCGATTGGCGATGTGGTTGCCCGTTTTAAGACCATGGAGGGCTATCACGTGCTCCACCCGATGGGATGGGACGCTTTCGGCCTGCCGGCGGAAAACGCGGCGATAAAACACGGCGGCATCCACCCGGCCGACTGGACCGGGGATAACATAGACAATATGCGCGAGCAGCTAAAGCAGCTGGGCATAAGCTATGACTGGAACCGGGAAGTCGCCACCTGCCACCCGGAGTACTATCGCTGGACCCAGTGGCTTTTTCTCCAGTTGTTCCATCAGGGGCTGGCCTATAAAAAACAAGCAGCGGTAAACTGGTGCACGGACTGCGCCACGGTGCTCGCCAACGAGCAGGTGAAAGACGGGAGCTGCGAGCGTTGCGGGGCCCCGGTGGAAAAACGGGAGCTGGCCCAGTGGTTCTTTAAAATTACCGATTACGCGGAGCGCCTGCTCAAGGACATTGACCTGCTGGGAGGCTGGCCCGACAAGGTTAAAATCATGCAGGAACACTGGATCGGGCGGAGCGAGGGCACGGAAATAGACTTTAAAGTTGTCGGCCATGACGAAGTGATCACTGTTTTCACCACCCGCCCGGATACTATTTTCGGGGTTACCTACATGGTGCTGGCGCCGGAGCATCCGCTGGTGGAAAAACTGGTCGCGGGCACGGGGCGGGAGGCGGAAATAAAGGAATTCGTGCGCAATGTAAGCAACATGAGCGAAATAGACCGCACTTCCAATGAGATAGAAAAGATCGGCCTGCCGACGGGAGCGTATTGCATCAACCCGGTGAACGGCGAAAAAGTGCCCGTGCTGATCGGCAACTACGTTCTGCTGGAGTACGGCACCGGCTGTGTCATGGGTGTCGCCGCGCATGACCAGCGGGACTTCGAGTTTGCCAAGAAATATGATTTCCCGATCCGGGTGGTAATTCAGCCGCCGGGAGAGGATCTGGACCCCGCCGCCATGGAAGGCGCATATGAAGAAGAAGGCGTGCTGGTGAATTCCGAGCAGTTTGACGGGATGCCCAATACGGAGGCCATTAAAGCTATTACGGAATATCTTGAGCAGAAAGGGTGGGGCCGTTTCCGGGTGAATTTCCGGCTGCGCGACTGGCTGATTTCCCGCCAGCGTTACTGGGGGGCGCCGATCCCCATCGTGTACTGTGAAAGGTGCGGGACCGTCCCGGTGCCTGAAAGCGAATTGCCGGTGCTGCTGCCCAGGGAAGTGGAGTTCAGGCCGACCGGGCAGTCCCCGCTGGCTGAATGCCCGGAATTCGTCAATACTGTCTGCCCTGCATGCGGCGGGCCGGCCAAAAGAGAAACCGACACGATGGATACGTTTATGTGTTCTTCCTGGTATTACTTCCGTTATACCAGTCCGCGGGAGACAGCAGGACCGTGGGATAAGGCCAAGGTGGACAGGTGGCTGCCGGTTGATCAGTATATCGGCGGGGTGGAGCATGCCATTCTGCACCTGTTATACTCCCGGTTTTTCACCAAAGTGCTTTACGACTTGAAACTGGTGAGCGTGCAGGAGCCTTTCACCAACTTATTGACCCAGGGCATGGTGCTTAAAGACGGGACCAAGATGTCCAAGTCGAAAGGCAATGTGATCAGTCCGGAGGATATCGTGGCGCGGTACGGTGCCGATACTGCCAGGCTTTTCATACTTTTCGCGGCTCCCCCGGAACGCGACCTGGAATGGAGTGACCAGGGAGTGGAGGGCTGCTACAGGTTCTTGAACCGGGTCTGGCGTTTGGTGGCCCCCCTGGCCGACAAAATAAAGAGTGCGGCGGATGACGCGCCCCGCGCCAAGCAAGTGGGCGCCAACCGCGAGATGCTCCGGGTGACGCACGGTACAATCAAAAAAGTCACGGATGACATCGGCGCGCGCTTCAACTTCAACACTGCGGTCAGCGCCATCATGGAACTGGTCAACGCGCTATACCAGTATAAAGAACTCCCCGAGACCGACCGGGATCAAGGGGTACTGCGGGAAGCAATTGACGCCCTGCTGCTATTGCTCGCGCCTTTTGCCCCGCATATCACCGAGGAAATCTGGGAAGCCACCGGGCACACCGGCAGCATTCACAGCCAGCCCTGGCCGGTTTACGACGAGCTTGCCATCAAAGAAGAAGAGATAACCATAGTGGTGCAGACGAACGGCAAAGTGCGTGAACGTCTGCTGGTTCCTGCCGGACTGTCTGCCGACGCGCTGCGGGAGAAGGTGCTGGGGGAACCGCGGGTGCAACAGCTGATTGAAGGCAAAAAATTGGTCAAGGTGATCCCCGTTCCGGATAAACTGGTGAATATCGTAATAAAATAAGGCGAAACATAACAGTACGGTGTGTAAAACGGCAGGGGTGGTGCGGCAATTGCTCCTCGAACATATTTACCGTACTGTTTTTGTGTATTTTTTGGTCCTGGTAGTGATCAGAATGATGGGGAAACGGGAAATCGGCCAGCTTTCCCCTTTCGATTTCGTAGTCGCGATAATTATTGCCGAGCTGGCGGCCATACCGATGGAGGCCACTGATGAGCCGCTCTGGAATAGTATTCTGCCTCTGGTTATCCTGGGCTTGCTGGAGGTGGTGATGTCCTACGCCACCCTGTTCAGCAGAACCTTGCGCTGTATTGTCTGCGGCCGCCCGCAGGTAATTATCAAAAGCGGGCAGCTGTTGCGCAACGAGATGAGAAAAGCGCGCTATAACCTGGATGATCTGCTGGGACAACTCAGGGATAAAGGGATCGTCGACGTGGGTGAAGTGGAGTTTGCCGTACTGGAGACATCCGGGAAACTCAGTGTTATTTTAAAATCCCAGTACCGCCCGGTTACCCCGGCCGACCTGGGCATTTCGACTCCTTACGAAGGTCTCCCCACGGTACTGGTGATGGACGGCAGTGTGATCGGCGAAAACTTAAAAGAAGTCAACCTTGACGAAAACTGGCTCAACGAGCAGCTAAGAGAGCGCGGGCTTGAACCGAAGAAAGTCCTGCTCGCCACGCTGGGGACCGACGGCAGGCTGTTCGTCAATGAAAAATAAGCGTGGTAGGTATATAAAAAAATAGTTGCCACTAGAATTTTAGGGCTAAAGGGTTTAGTTATATATTCATCAGCCCCAATTCAAATCTAAACAATTCATCCGATTCTTCGGTTCGGCTGTCAGCATAATGATGGCTATATATAGAAATATCCTCCAAAACTAATACTTGCATTTTACTGATTCATGAAAAAATCTTAAAAAATTGCTTATTACCACCCGAATTTCCAGCCATCCCGAAGCATTGCCAGAAGATGTTGCTTGATAAAGCATATCATATTCCAAGTTTATGTAAACATTACTCTGCCTAGTAAATGGAGGGATAAATATAAATTATAGGCTGTATAGATTTATCTTTCCAACCCTTTATAAAAATCAGCATTTGGAGAAGTCTTCGGTATTGCGGAAAGCGTATATAGCGCGGACGGCGCTTCCAAACGATAGCTTACAATATTTTCTTATATGTATTAATACCTTGAAACGGCAAACAAACTTAATGATGATTAAAATAAAAAAAGGAAAATGCTGTTGTTGGTAGAATTACTCTAAATATGTAAAGAATATCAATGATTTGTTGCAAACCGCAGAGTTTTCTTTGGCAGGGCGGTGGGGACGTATTATTCAGCTCGATCGGAAACAACAGTTGATTATACTCCTGCTGGCAGGGGTGATTTTATTCAGCGGGGGCTACCGTTACGCTCAAATAAAGGAGCGTGCGGCGAATGAAAGCAAGCCCGCGTTGGAGAATACAACTGAAACTAAGACAAAGGAAATACAGGTGCATGTAGTGGGGGCGGTAGACAGGCCGGGAGTTTACAAATTGTTTCAAGGTGCGAGGGTCATTGACGCCGTTAACATGGCCGGGCCGAAAGAGGACGCTGATCTGGATTCTTTACAGCTCGCTTCGCTGCTCAATGACGGCAAGACGATACCTGTCCCATTTAAAACATCCTCCCCAGACACGCCTGGGAACATTTCCGAAAACACACCCGGCGGAGGTGGATATGGCGCCGCAGTTCCCGGGCAGGGCGCGGGTCAGGCCGGTTCAGCCAACGGCCTAGTGAATATAAACACGGCGGATCTCAGCCAGTTGGACACGCTTCCCGGGATCGGTCCGTCGCTGGCGCAGCGAATTGTCCAATACCGCGAGACAAACGGGTCTTTCTATAGCGTGGAAGATATTAAAAATGTGTCGGGCATAGGCGATAAAAAGTTTGAGGAACTTAAGGACAAGATAACCGTGCGTTAATTATACAACTTGCACTGTGCGAAGCGCGCGTTGTCGCCGATAATATTATTAAAACACAACCTTTGGGAAACGGAGGGTTTCGCATTTGGATGTAAGCATGCTGGTTAGAATGCTGTTAATGAATTATTTGCAAACTGCCCTTACCGGAGAAAAAAAAGTCGATGAGACCGGTAGCGCCGGTATCTTTGGTAGCGCCGGCGGCGACGGCAGCGATTTTGAGTCGCTGCTGGCCCTGGCCATAGCCGGCGGCAGTCTCGGCCAAGGTGACTATCTATCCAGTTACGGTGTTCCCGGCAGTGTTTCCACACGGCGGGTAAAATCCGCTTCAACCGGCACTGTTTCATCCAGAAGCGCGCAAAAGTCCGGTACTGCCGCCGGTACAGGCCTGGCCGGTTTGATTGAAAGAATTTCCTCCAAGTACGGGGTTGACCCGGCGCTGGTTAAATCGGTAGTCCAGGCGGAGTCCAGCTTCAACCCGAACGCCACGTCGCCCGCGGGAGCCATGGGATTGATGCAGCTGATGCCCGGCACAGCCGATTCCCTGGGTGTGGATGACCCTTATGATCCGGTGCAGAACGTGGACGGCGGCGTGCGCTATTTGAGGCAGCTCCTAAACCGCTACAATGGGAACAGCAGCTTGGCGCTGGCGGCCTACAACGCCGGTCCGGGCGCGGTCGACCGGGCGGGTGGAATACCGAATTACCGGGAAACGAGGGATTATGTGCGCAAGGTGTTGGAAAACAGGGTAAACTTTATAGTTTAAGCCTTGGTAATTACTCAGGAGTCAGTAGTCAGAA
>NZ_MVQM01000102.1:0-2634 GCF_002067195.1 Pelotomaculum sp. PtaB.Bin117
TTCTTCCTACGATAACTATCGCAACAAAAGCTATTCAATCCACTGTCCACGTGGTATAATATCAATGCTTGACCCGGCAATCCCAGTGATGCAATATGCTTAATTTTGGCAGTGATAATTTGATGGGGTTTTTGTAGAATATCGGGTAATAGGGCATCTTTGTCTGAAGATTAAGGACAAGCTTGAGGAGACGAATTCTAGTAGGCAGATCTAATGAATGTAATTTTGCAGTTATGTATGCAATGATGCATTATCTGGTGACGGTAAGGAACGGCTCCGGGTTAATTTACAGGCACAAATCGCCTGGCATGGTTATTGCATATTTAAATATGCCAGGTGTATTTTGTATTTTGTGATAAGGAAGGGGGTTTTCTGGAACAATATTAGCAGTGGGCGGTTTATTTCCGCTGAAGTAGTTGTTTTAGAGATGAAGGGTTTATTGAGGGTAAAGATTGAAAGAATTTATTAAAAACAAACTGAAAGGAGTTCTTTATCATGAGTGTAGCTGTTAACGCCCCGATGGCTGGTAAACTGATTTCTGTCGATGTGAAGGTAGGCGACGCGGTTAAAAAAGGCGATCCCGTTGCTACTGTTGAAGCCATGAAAATGCTTATTAAAGTATTTGCCCCGTCCGACGGAACTGTCGCTTCGATTGACGCTGAACCCAATACAAACGTTGATCCGGCCAAAGCGATTATTACGCTGGGATAATTTTTATTCGATTTTGTTTGGACAAAGGGAAATGGTGCCGGTCGTCACTGGAGTTGCTTTATTTCAGGCAAACCCTTGAAGGCGGCCGTCAACATTATTATTTTTATTCGTTAATTGTATACTGTATAAATGCAGAATTTCTTGTTGGTTATATTTGCATGATAGTTTACAAAAATATGAAAGGGGGCAAGTAAAAGTGTTGGAAACATCTATTCAAATTGCCCTGATGTCTTACGGTATGTTGGCCGTAATCGGTTTTGTAGTAGCTTTTCTGATCAAGGGAATGTCTATATTTTTGAAAGCAAAATAATCAAATAGAGGAGGGGTGTGGCCTGCTTCAGGGTAGTGTATTGCGGGATTGGCATGTTGCATCACTATGTTGGTGGTGATCGGCCTTTGGCTATATTCTCTAGGAGTATGAAGGCCGCTTGAAAGCAGGTTGGTATATATGGGTGAAATTAATGTATTAAATTTATTCCAGGGAGTCGCGACGCTTTTCGCTAGCGAGCCCAAAATTGCCATAGCTAGATTGGTGCTGATAGTTCTTGGTTTTTTATTAGTATACTTGGGCTACAAAAAAATTCTCGATCCGCTGATCATGTTGCCTATGGGTTTGGGCATGGCTTCTGTAAACGCCGCGGTGCTCTTTATCGCACCTGAGATGGTGGCTATGATGCCGGAAGGTTCCGGCAACATGGGTACAATTTTTGTGGCCCCGATGGTGTCGGACCCGGCGAGTCTGATAAATATCTTGCAAATCGACTTTTTGCAGCCAATTTATACTTATACTTTCAGCAACGGTTTAATTGCCTGCCTAGTCTTTATGGGCATCGGGGTTATCACAGATGTCGGGTACCTGCTGGCAAGGCCTTTTGCCAGTATGTTTATCGCTCTCTTCGCCGAATTAGGTTCTGTCCTCACGTTTCCGGTGGCTGTGGCCTGCGGGCTCACCTTTAGTGAAGCAGCCGCCATTTCTGTTGTTGGCGGGGCGGACGGCCCGATGGTGCTGTTTACTTCACTGATGCTGGCAAAACACCTGTTTGTTCCGATAACCATTGTGGCCTATCTTTACTTAAGCTTGTGCTACGGCGGTTATCCCTATTTAATCAGATTTTTGATTCCGAAGAAACTTCGTGGAATACAAATGGATTTGAGTTCGCTGCCCACTGTCAGCTCCGGTCAAAAATTTGCGTTTGCCATTATTGCCTGTACGGTTTTGTGCCTTCTTTTCCCCGTGGCCGCTCCTTTGTTCATGTCCTTTTTCGTGGGTGTAGCGGTACGGGAATCCGGGCTGAAGCACTTTGCGGAACTTTTGGAAGGACCCGTCCTCTATGGGTCTACTTTTTTCCTGGGGTTGCTTTTAGGAGTGCTGTGTGAAGCAAGCACGATTTTGGATCCGAAAGTGCTCATCCTGCTCTTTCTCGGTGTGTTCGCTCTCTTTTTCTCCGGCGTTGGAGGCGTTATCGGCGGCCTGCTCATGTACTTTATCAGCGGGAAAAAGTTTAACCCAGTAGTCGGTATCGCCGGCGTTTCTTGTATACCCACGACAAGCAAAGTTGCCCAAAGAGAGGTTACGGCAGCTAATCCTTATGCCATTGTTTTACCATTTGCAATCGGGTGTAGTGTCAGCGGTGTAATCACCTCGGCTATCCTGACCGGTGTTTACATTACGCTGGTTCCGTTGGTGCAATGAGCGGGCGGAGCGTAAAATTCTGGGTGTCAGGCACTCTGGTTTCGCTAACTGGGGTAGTGCTGGCAAGAATTGTAGCACCGATTTTTAACGGAAACTCAACGTTATTAGTGTCGATCTACCTTTTGGGAATAACCCTGGGCCTCGCCGGGTTAGTCTTACTCACTTTCGGGATGACTAAAGTCTACCGGAATGTAGGAGATGAACTGGAGGCGGGTAAAAAAGAAAGCAAT
>NZ_MVQM01000103.1:0-5024 GCF_002067195.1 Pelotomaculum sp. PtaB.Bin117
TATTGTATTACCTCAAACCGCGGCAGGCTTTCAATATCAGATATGGATAACACCGTGGATCGATTGGTCATAGATGGTCACGGCAATATCGGCATTGGGACGACGACGCCAGAATGTAAGTTGGAAATAAATATAGAGTCTAAAGACCAACCTGCTCTGCGTCTGACTGGTGCCGGACCAGGCTGGGGTGCCGCTTTAGAGTTAAACGATACGTCAACGGCAGGGAAAAAATATGATATTTTTAGTAGAGGCGGATATCTATTTATAGGGGATAACGTGGCGAATAGATTGGTCATAGATGGTCACGGCAATATCGGCATTGGAGTGGTAAACCCACAAGCTAAATTCCATATTACCGGGGGAGACCTGAGATGGGGAAACAACAGCTGTTTAAGAGAAGATCAAGGTGGAAGCATCGAACTAGGGGGGGACCGTTCGACTCCTGGAAAAGGAACGCCGTATATTGATTTTCATCATTCAGGACTGACTCAAGATTTTAATACAAGAATAATTAATGACGCCGACGGAAGACTGTCAGTGATAGCTCCTGTGTTCTATATTTCCGGCAATGTCGGCATTGGGACGTATCCGCAGGGGGCTCTACATGTGAGTGTTACCAATGATACTCCATTCATGATAGAGGGGGCTACCTACGTAGGTGCTCTAGACCATTCCCCGAACCAATCCCTTATATTTCTGAATGCAGGTCCTAGTGGTGTCGTGTTTGGCTATAAAGATGGCAATGGAAAAAAATACAAAGCTGTTATACCAGTTACAGCTTTGTAGAGAAATAACATAAGACCACAACTTGGGTAACGTTTAAAAGAAACTCAAGTCTGAAACTTTAGTTGTGAACAAATTAGATGAACTGGTGTTATTAAAGAAAATATTTTGGGGGGGGATTTCATGAGAGAACAATTAGAGCAGCGTGTCAAGGAACTCAAAGCCGAATTCGAATCAGGTCAGAAAATGCTTGCCGACTTGGAGTCACGTCAGACGAATATGAGGACTGTTCTCCAGCGTATCAGCGGAGCCATTCAGGTCCTGGAAGAAGAATTGGCAAAAGCAGGTTATTCAGTTGAAGAGTAGGGATTGTCAAGGGGACGGTTCTTTTGACATTAGTCCGTTTTTTATTATAATTCTCCATAGAGGTGGTTTGATGCCAAGAAAGGCTAGAATCCTGAGTGAATCTGAAGTATACCATGTAATGCTAAGGGGCAATGAAAGGAAAGATATCTTTCTTGAGGAGGAAAATAAGCAAAGAATTATTGATACGCTTTTAGAAAAAAGGAAGAAGAGCGGCTTTAGTTTATATGCTTATTGTGTAATGAATAACCATGCTCATTTCATAATAAGGACAAAGGATGAACCAATATCAATAGTTTTTAAAAGAATTGGGACAAGCTATGCATACTATTATAATAATAAACATAATAGAGTAGGGCATGTTTTTCAAGATAGATTTAAAAGTGAGAATATCGCAGATGATAAATATCTGATCACTGCAGTCAGATATATACACAATAACCCTGTAAAGGCAAGAATATGTCAGTCAGCAATGAATTATAAATGGAGCAGCATAGATTTATATTTAAACTACGAAAAGGGACTTTTATTATTACCCGAAATAAGTGATGTATTAAGTATTTTTAGTGATGATATTTCTATAGCTAAAACGAAGTTTATTGAATTTAGTGCTCAGATAAGTGAAGATATGTTTATTGATATGGACAATGAGGATAAAAAAATGGATCGAGATATGGTAACGGATTATATTAATAGGTATTTAGAAGAGATAAAACTAAGCTTGGATTTTTTGAAAAAGCGAGAGAATGAAGCTCAAAGGGCTAGACTTATTAAGGAACTGGCAAGTGTATCCGGTTTATCAGGCAGACAAATTTCCGATATTATTGGTATTAATAGAGAAACAGTAAGAAAAGTTATAGTGTCATACTGTCAAAAGAACCGTCTTCTTGACAAACTAAGTCCCCTTGACAAATGATACCCTTGACACCTAAAGAACTGTTCCCTGACAGTCCGCGTCCCCTTGATAGTCCGTAATGTCAAAAGAACCGTCCCCTTGACATCCCCTTACCAGAAAATTAAAGCCTTTGCATTAAATGTTAATATCATACACTATTGACAATGATTGTATCTAATGATAAGATACATTTAAATGGGTGTTTCGCTATTAAGGCGAAGCGCCCTTGCGCTTTATATTGGGTTTTTCCATTTAGTGGCTGAATATGGAGGGGAGTAAATTGGTTAGGGTCACACTGTCAGAAGCTTCCTTTAATAGTCTCATTAAGCATTTGGTAAAAGTTGAGGAAGAGAAAAAGGAACTTATTGAAAAATATTTTCTTGAACCATCAAAAGAACGTAATGAATTTGAGAAGCTTATTGAAGATTATATAAAACATATTGAACAACTAGTCAGAAATGCAAAAAAGACACAAAATTTGGACAATAGACTTCCTTTTGTCACCATAGGTAGTGAAGTGGAAGTGCTAGACTTATCATACCAGGAGGTTTTTAAGTATCGCATTGTGAATCCCTTTCAAATTAACATAAAAGAGGGCGATGTATCATTTTTATCACCGATGGGAAAGTCATTATTATTAAAGAAAGTCGGTGATGAAATAGAAGTGAGAGCACCGGGAGGGGTTTTCTTTTATAAAGTAAAATCTATTCAACTGCTGCAGGGTGAAATTGAATGAGAAGGATACAGTGGAGCGCGGCGGAGTGCTGAATAAATATTATTATCATGGCAGTAAGGTTTTTAACTATCCTTGGCAGCCAGTGAGAAATAATATTTATTCTCTTTTTCTTCCTTGCGTACCATCTTTACTTCCTCAAGATATTTCAGGTGAGCAAGAGCCTCGCCGCAGGCAAACCATTTCTGTGTGACCGGAAACAGATCCCAGGAGTCGTATGTCATATCCCAAGTCATTTGGGAAGCTGTGTGATAGGCGTCCAGGCTGCCATTTTTTAATATTGATAGCACCTCGCCGGCTCTTGTTTGGTGGTGGTTTTTCAATTCCTCAATTCTAGCCTTACAGTCTTTAATAAGTTTCCTATGTCCGGGCAGGACAAGAGCAACGTCAAGATTATTAATTTTATCAAGACTGCTGATGAATTCATACAAAAGGTTATGGTCATAAGTCATCCCCAGTGAAATATTCGGAGTAATATCTGTTAGGATATGGTCCCCGGAAAACAGGATCTTTTGGGATGGCTCATAGAGGCACATGTGGCCGGTAGTATGGCCGGGGGTTTCTATGCAGGTAAAGTGATAGCCTCCAGCGCTGATCATGTCTTTATCCTTTATTATTTTGAAATTCATCTGTCCCCTGGGGCGAAACCTGTAACCGGGATGTTTGTTAACAGCTAGTCTTAGCTCTTCCTCAGGGAAGCCGCAGATTTGTCCGAGGAATTTTAATTTCTCCCAGTATTCCGGTTTGCTCAATCCGTTAATATCTATCGAAGCAAGCCGGCTGCAGTAAAGTGTTGGTTTTTTTGGGGTTAGGCTTGCTACCAGGCCGCAGTGGTCCGCGTGCATATGAGTAATAAAAAAATCAGTTTTATCCAAATCCACCCCAATTTCATCAAGGCCTGACAGCATGGCTCTTTTGCATTCTTCCCTGTTCATAGCGGTATCGATAATCAAACTTCTTGAACTATCCTTGATTACATAAGAATTAGTTGCTTGCAAGGGGTTATTGGGGAGCGGGATTTCTATTCTGTAAAGATTAGGCAGTATTTTTTCAGCCATGCTTGGCACGTTCCTTTCAAACAGAAATTCATCCAGTTACCCTTGCGATTATTCGCTGCTGATATTTCTTCATTTTCCAAAGAATAATTAATATGATAGTCTGATAATTGGTGTTTTTATTTTATCTCATCTGAGAATAAACAGCTAGGGGGTAAAAAACACATGGCGGGAGTTAACCAAGGAAAAGAAGAAAACAAAAGAGATGGGCAAAGGGGGCCTCGCCTGCCGCTTGTGCCGGTTGAGCAAATGCCTGAGAAGACGCGTAAAATGATCCTGGCCGGCGGGCCGACCAACAGCCTGAATATTAATAAGATGATGGCTCATGCGGAGAATAGTGTGCGTCATTATATGCGGCTGGGCAGTTCGCTTTTGTCCCAGGTGAAGCTGGACGCGCACCTGCGTGAGTTATGCATACTGAGGGTGGCCGCTTTGTGCGATTCTTACTACGAGTGGTACCAGCACGAAAAGATGGCGCGGGAAGCGGGGGTTCCAGAAGAAAAAATCGCCGGTGTGAAGATAGGCCCGGATGAGGGATGCTTCAGCGAGCTGGAGCGGTTGATGCTGGAATATACTGATGAAGTTACTATTAAAATTAAGTCTACCGATGAAACGTTTTACAAGCTGGCAGAACACTTTGATCACCGTGAACTGGCAGAACTGACCTTGATTATCGGTTTTTACAATATGGTGGCCCGTTTTTTGGAAAACACCGAGGTGCAGGTAGAAAATAAACGAATAAATGTGTGATTTTTCTAATTTAAAAAATTATTTAAAATTTTCAAAAAATATTATTGACAATGTAAGTTCTGCTATTTATAATGAAAGTGACCCAGGAAATAACTTTTAAGTTAAAGTACTGGGAGGAAGACCCCCGGCGGGTTCGGTAACCAGTAGCTGGGAAACAACGAAACGGTAGAGTTGTAACCGGAGGCGGTTCAAAGGGGGGTTGGCTGAAAAGCCGAAGGCTTAGCAGGCAACCGGCCAGGTCAGACTAAAGCCCTGTGGTTAAGGTAAAGCCCGGGGAAGATTAGCAAACTGAAAGTCCGATAGCTGAGTGAAGCTGTTGGAGGAGTAAGGAGACCGGTACCGTAGGAAAAAGGGTTCAAAGGAAGATCACTGAAAAGCCGGTTGGTGAAGTAAGAGGTCGACCAGGTTGCTGATAAGCTAATGGCTGAGTAAAGTCATTAGGCAGGGTAAGCGGCCGGTACCAAGGTTATAGCTAGGAGTAGGTGTGAACCGGCAACGTGGCGAA
>NZ_MVQM01000104.1:0-4205 GCF_002067195.1 Pelotomaculum sp. PtaB.Bin117
ATTTGCTTACTGCAAATAATGCATAGACCAACTTTTGATCCTCTTGTCGATATCACTAAGAATTACGGGATTGGCGTTACACCGATTAGTCCACGATGTCCTAAAATTTCATGCCGTTTTTCTGAAATTATCAGCGATAAAATTTAGAAAATAAAATTTCAGCTGTATTTCAGTTAATAATGCGCCGCATGCCGGAACAAGTATTGTGACGCATTATGTTAAAAATGTGCAATAGCAAAGCCTATTGGTTTTTCATAGGATATGATTCTTGAATAGATATTTATTTAGAAGTAGAAATTATCTTTAGTTTAGTGAATTTAATAAGTTTTTATGCTTATAATCTCACTATTGCTACCCTGATCCGAAAACAAGTGCGAAACAGCCTTTTACTTTGAGGAAATCTTGGGATTTTGACGGAGTTCGTGGCCGGTTTGTTTTAAAGTTGGTATTTTTATGTTATTATAAGGCTGTTAAGTGGCAAGAGGGCTTAGAAAATTAGGATATTGGTTAGGGGAGAGAGTGTGCACTACCAATATAATCCTTACATATGGCCACTAATAGTATCTGCCTGCGCCTCAATGTCCCTGGGAATATTTGCGCTGCTAAGGCGCCGGGACGTTAAAGGCGCTAAAAGCTTTATGCGCAGTATGTTTGTGGTAACGATATGGTCCGCAGGAAATACCCTGGAAATGGCGAGCCTCGATTTTTCCACCAAACTTTTCTGGGCCAATATGCAGTATTTTGCCTACTGTTATTCCCCTGTAACCTTGCTGGCCTTATGCATGGAATTTACCGGTTATGACCGGTGGGTTAAAAATAAAAAAGTATTATGGTTCGCAGTTCTGCCGACAATCATCATTCTGCTGGTATGGACAGACCCGTTGCATGGTTTGATCAGGTATGATATGCATATGGATTACAGCGGTTCATTTCCGGTCATTGCTAAAAAATACGGCCCGTTATTTTTTATTCACGCGCTGTACTCTCATTTTTTGAATATTTTCGCCTGGATACTGCTTGTCAGGGCAGTCTTTTTTAAGAGTACCGTTTATAGAAAACAGGCCGCCGCCCTGCTTTTGGGGATAAGTTTGATCATAATCCCGAATATACTTTACATTTCAGGCCGGAGCCCGGTGCAAAGGTTCGATCTGACGCCAGTGTTCTTTGGGCCGGCCGGTCTGATTGTGGCCTGGGCTATTTTCCGCTACAAGCTGTTTGATGTCGTTCCGGTAGCCCGGGCTACCGTGATTGAGACAATGAATGCCGGAGTTATGGTCTTAGATTTGCGGAACCGGGTCTTGGATACCAATCCCGCTTTTGCCGAAATGGTCGGGATGAGTGCTTCGGCGGCCTCAACCAGGCAGGTAGAGGAAGTTTGCAAAAAAATCCCTGAACTGCTTTATATCTGCACAGAAAAAAATGTTGCACCGAGCGAGTTCTCCGGAAGTGTAAACGGACATTCGAAGGTTTATGAGGCCTGGCTTTCTCCGCTTACTGATAACAGGGGAGTATTGATCGGCCGGCTTGTGGTTGCCTATGACATAACAGAGAAAAAGCTGGCTCAACAGGAGTACCTGAAACAGCAGTGGAAGCTTGCCGTCACCGAGGAGAGGGAACGGCTGGCCAGGGATCTGCACGACAATTTAGGTCAGGTGCTGGGCTTCATCAATTTTCAGGCCGAGGGCATCAGGCAAGAGCTCCTGAACGCGGAGGTAGAGATTGCCGCGACTGAACTCGGCAAATTGGTTGAGGTTACCCAAGCGGCACATAATGAGATCAGGAAATATATCCGCCAGGCCAGGAACGCGGAGTCTATAGATGAGAATTTTGTTGCGGCTCTCTCCAAAGATATATCCGGTTTTGAGAAACAGACCGGGCTCAGGGTAAAACTGAATATTCCTTTTGGCTTTACAGGGGAAGGGCTTAAACCGCAGGTCCGTATTAATGTATTGAACATTGTGAAAGAAGCCTTGAATAATGTCAGGAAGCATGCCGGCGCCGGCAAGGTAAAGGTGTCCTTTGCCCTCGCGCGGGAGCAGTTATGCGTTGCCGTAGAGGACGACGGCAAGGGCTTTGATATCCAAAAACCTGTTAAAGATATGAGGAACAAATTCGGTTTAAATATCATGCGGGAGCGGGCTTTGGAAATCGGCGCGCAGCTCGAGATCAAATCAATTGAAGGGAAAGGAAGCCGGATTGCTTTGTGTGTACCGGTGAGCGAGGGGGAAAGCGGAAATGCCGGGGAAAGTGATGCTGGTAGATGATCACGCTTTATTCATGGAAGGTCTTCAATACCTGCTTAAAACGCATGGGGTCAATGTTGTCGGTGCCGTGAAAAATGGCAGGGACGCCCTGGCCCAGGCCCGGCGGCTGAAGCCGGATATTATTTTAATGGATATTAGAATGCCTGAGTGCAGCGGGTTGGATGTGTTAAAGCTGATCAAGGCCGAAATGCCGGATATCAGGATCGTTATGCTGACGACCTCCGATGAGAATGAGGACCTTTTTGACGCGATCAAGTATGGGGCTTCCGGCTATCTTTTGAAAAACACCAGCGCCAAAGAGCTTGTGAATATGCTGTTCGATTTGAAAAAAGGAGGGGTTCCTTTATCTCCCGGCCTTGCTGTCAGGCTTTTAAAAGAATTCAGCCGCAGCGCCCCCTCTGCTGATAATTTTTCTCAGCAGACGATTGGGGACACCCAGAAAAGGCGGCTCACCGAACGGCAGTTGAAGGTGCTGGAAATGGTAGCCGGGGGAATGACCTATAAAGAAACGGGTGGGGCTCTAGGTCTCACTGAACGGACCATAAAGTATCATATGGGCAGAATCATCGAACTGTTGCAACTGGAAAACCGGGCCCAGGTGATTGCCTATGCGGCCCAGATGGGGCTTATCGAGGGTAAGTAAATATAAATAGAATATACCGATTATCCTACAGGCAAAAAAGTACAGTCTCTAATTTTCAGAGACTGTACTTTTTTGCCTGTAGGACTGTACTTTAGTCCATTGTAACTAAGAAGTAATTGCCAATAAAATAAAAAAGAGTCGAAATCACTACTTTTAAAGAAATACATCGCAAAGATTTTAGAGATTTTGTAATGTAATGCCGCATGCGGCGTATTAACAGATAAGGAGCCTTATGAAATGAATCCGATGCATAACGTAGCTTTGCCGAACGAGCAGGATCTGGTGGACCGATCCGTGCACGATCCGGCTGCCTTTGCGGATGTTTACGACTATTACCTTCCCCGCATATACAAGTATATCCGCTACCGCATCGGCGACCCGCATGAAGCCGAAGATCTGACCAGCAAGGTCTTTGAGCTTGTTGTGGCCAAAATTGGGAGTTACCAAAAGGACAAGGCGCCTTTCAGCCGCTGGATATTTGCCATTGCCCACAACAAGCTGACCGACTACATACGCGCACAGAAGAGAAACAGGTTAGTGTCGATTGAAGTTATGGGCCATATCGCGTGTGCCGACGATAGCCCGGTGGACACCCTGATCCGCAAGGAAAAACTGGACAAGCTGCTGAAGGCCATGACAAAGCTCGGTGACCGGGAGAGGGATCTCATCAGCCTTAAATTCGCCGCGGGCCTGACCAATGGAACAATATCGGAAATCACCGGCCTGACTAAGAGCAATGTGGCTGTAATTATATACAGGGCCGTGAAAAGGCTGAGGTCCGAGTTGAGCGCTGAGGGGTGGGATTAAATAATGAATGAGCAAGAACTTGCCGAACGTTTCAGCCTCGACGTGGACAGGATCATTCAGAATCCGTCGGAAGAGATAATACCTGCCGGGCCGGTGCCGGAAGAATATATAAAGGACGTTGATTTGGCCAGATTCATGGTGTCGGCGGTCCTGACCGGCCAGTGTGGGATACGGGAGGAACTCCGGCGATGCTTGCTGGACAGGTTGGCCGGCCGCGCAAGTGGCCGCGCCGGAAGGCCTGGGGACAGCGGTGAGCTGGATGACGATCAGCTGGATATGGTTGCGGGCGGAACCGGCAGCGAAGCACAGGGCGATAGCGTTGCGGTATTCGGCTGCAGCCGGAGCGCATCTGAGATAAAGGGCAGCATCTGCCCGGACTGCGGGAGACCCAGGGGCTTGCACCCGAAAGGATGAACCGATGAAAAAAATCGTTTTTATGGCGTTTATATTGGTCCTGCTCTTGCCGACCCTTGCCACAGGCTGCCTGGGAA
>NZ_MVQM01000105.1:0-4570 GCF_002067195.1 Pelotomaculum sp. PtaB.Bin117
TCCGTGAAAGAACGAATGCTGTCATCTATTTGCTCAGATTCTAAAAGGAATCTCATCATGCGCTCTTCCAGCTTTAGCGTTTTTGCCAGCAGGGAACTCCCGGTATCGGCACTTTTTTCTTCATTGAAAAGATATTTAAACAGATTATTCCCCGGGGTAAAAGACATCCTTGCAGCCAGCCGTTCTTCCGGCGTCGCGCAAAGCAATTTCATGCTCAAATCCACAGTGGGGCTTTTGCAGGTCACATCATCATTTAAAAACGCGTACAGCTTTTCATATTTGCGATCCAGTTCAACCGCCAGGCAAATTACAACGCACCGTTCTTCGAAAGGCGTTAATTTAAAGACATCTGACAGGTACGGCAGTGTCAGAAAGATGCCTTTCTCATTGCTCAAGCCAAGTCTTTTTTGAATATTTGACTCCAACTGAGCTAACTGCTCCGTCAACTTTTTTACTACCGCGTGCTCATGAGCCGGCTGTTCAACACCATCTAAAAGATGGTATACTTCAGCTTCCGACAACACCAGGCCCTTCAATTGCTCATACGGGTCTGCCGGCTGTTGTTTCCGCTGTTTTGCCAGAAGCACCCGGATTTTTAAATCCAGCCATTTCAACTCGTCGGAAATATGCTCCCAACAGCCGGCATACTCGCGAATAATATTCAATTCATTGAGGCTTGCCGCTACTTTAGACATATAATCATAACACCGTTCTTAAATTTGAGTGAACTTGTTTTACGTAAAGCTGCTATTTTGTCAAGTTAAACAGGATATCTACCAATCATGTCGAAGAATTATTTCATATTCATACATATTCATACAATCCGGGGGTAAACTTTAGTGGACAACGCTCAACTCAAGTCGGCCGCATATCGGAAATTAAACGATTACCAATTGCGCGCCAATCAAATCAACAAAACTAAAGCCATTGCCATATCATCGGCAATCGTGTTATTGCTCGTCTTTACCTATCTCTGCATCCACCGGCCGACTTTCAGCGCGACGCATCAACTCACCGGAGAGAACGCAGACAGAGCGTTTATCCTGGAAACAAAGACTCCCAAAGGCAGTTTAGTGACAATGGATATGAAGAAAGCGTCCTCTGTGAACATATCAAAAGGCAGTTCCGTTACAATGGACAGAGTTGAAACGAAAACGGCCAACGAAAACGGTCAGGCATCGTTTAAAATTCTACCCGGCGAGCTGAAAAGCGGGACTAATGAAATACAATTTACGGTTAAATCCCCCGGTAGCATAAAAAGAAAATTTCATTACACTATAGAAAAAAACAAATTACCCATTACTTTAGAAGTTAGTATAACTGATGACATTGTAAATAGTGACAGCATTAAACGGGTTGCCGTGGTTACCGATCCTTTAAATACAATTTCCGTCAACCATATGTTCAATAAGGCCAACTCAAAGACCGGCCGGGAGAATTTTGAAATAAGGAATTACGATCTGATCAATTTGGCCTCCATAAGTCCCGAATATTTAACGGATACAATTGAAACGCCGATTCAGGTCAGCGTTACAGACGTCGACGGGCAGGAAAGAACAGAGTCATATTTAGTTGAGGTTTCCACATTCACCAACCTGACAGTCAATCAGCCGGAAGAAACCGATGCCGAAAGCATAAAATTGAGCGGCAAGGCTTCCCCGGGCGCCGATGTTTTTATCGCCGACCAAAATACAGTCAGCAATGAAAGCGGTGACTTTGAGATTTCGGTCCCATTGCCCAAAATCGGTATAAATCTGTTTGAATTGACCGCCAGCCGCCCCGTTGAAAAAAAATCAACCAGATTTATCGCGGTTAACCGTCTAGCGCCCAAGGTCGAATTAACGGTCAAAACAAACGCTGTTAATGAGCATAGCCTGACAATCGAGGGAACCACCACACCCGGGGCCGCTGTTTCAATCAATGGTCAGCCTGTTGTTGTGGAAGATAATCAATTCACCTGGTTATACAATTTCCCCTGGGACACCTCGCAAACGTATACATTTAATATCAAAGCCCAAAAGCCGGGTTACCGAAATAATGAGGAACAGGTGGTCATCCCCCAAATGCCGGTGTTCAGAAAACCATCACCTTAATGAATCGGGAGACAAAACTCAAGCAGGCAAAGTGCCGTTCCAACCTTCCGGCGCTCCCTTTTTGTAGTACTCGTCGCATAAAAAGAAGTAAATTTTAGCCGCTTCGTCCCGGAAGTTTTCTCTAACCACTTCGACGAACCTGCTGCGCGCGTCATAAAAGCGCCCGTCCCGGTAAAGCATAATGCCTTCTTCAAATATATCTTTGGTTTCATGCTTCAGCTTCTTTATATCTTCCGGATCTCCCTGATAAAGGTCAAATATTTTTACCGGTTCTTCCTTGACGCTTACCTGCACCAATCCCAGCAGCCGGTACTGGTACTGTTCCCTTACACCCGCCTCACCGAGCATATTCTCGGTAATCAATATCGACGCGCCGAACTTTTCAGTTATTCTTTCAATAGTCGCCGCAAGGTCGACATTATCAGAAATGACTGTTCCTTCCAGCCTTTTTTCTTCCCCGATGATGCCCAGCATCAGCGGACCGCGGTGAATGCCCGTACCCGTGTCAATGGAAAGATAACCTTCTTTCAGACGTTGTTCATTATACCTTTCCAGTTCTTTTCTCATATCGACGGCGGCTCGCAGCGCTTCGCCCGCAGTACCCGGAAACAAGGCGATGATGCCGTTGCCCGTGTAATCATCCACAAACCCGCCATTGTTCCTGACAATCGGACCGACTCTCTTCAAGTACGCGTTAATCAAATCAAAGCTTTCCTCCGGTCTCAACGTCTTTGAGAGCAGGCTGAATGAACGGACGCTTGAAAATAAAACACTCATTTCCTCCTTCACCTGGTCCCCTAGTTGAACATCGACTATGCTTTGCTTTCCTAAAAAATGTACAAACTGCTGCGGCACAAACCGCAAATAGGACTCGTTTAAAATGGTAATATCCGCGATATACTTCCTGATATATTCCGACATTTTGTTGAACCCGCCGCAGAGCTCTCCCACCTCATCCCTGGATTTCACCGAGACAGTGGCGTCCCAGTTTCCGCTTGCCATTTCATTGACACCATTCCGCAAAATTTGGATTGAGGAAAGCAAATAATAGGTCATTAACATAAATAACACGATAATAACAATTGCCGCGGCGGCAATGCTCTTGCCGGCAGTCAGGAATAATTTTCTTTTTAGTTCGTTAAAACTGTTCAGGTCCATGCCGGTTTCAAATGCCCCGATAACCTTGCCTTCCGGGTTCATCAAAGGCCCGACCGCATACATCCATTCGCCTTCCGCGTCGCTTTCATGACCGGTGATAAACTGCCCGTCCCTTATCACCTTGTAGTAGTCATTATTTTGAATATTGAAAGGATAAAACGGACTCATATTGTCATCATCAGTAATACACCAATACAGTTTTTCTTCTTCCAACTTATAAACTACAAAATAAAAGCCTTCTTCATTTTCAGATGAATTATCATCGTATATTAAATTAATCTTTTCTTTTATCTCTTTATAGTCACTATTTAAAAAATGCCCGGGGGTGGTGATTTTGGACAAACGCTCGCTATCAATCATCTGGATGCCGATATGCGCCAGCAGTTTTAATTTGCTGTAAATTTCGGCTTCATATTTCTGGGAGTAACTTGCATTAATAACGCTTGACACAAGAACCATGGCCAGCACAATCACCGGAATAAAACAAAGCTGTTTAAAAATCAAAGAAATTTTCTTTTGCATGATATCGACATAGAGAATTTTACATCCGCGCAAAAACAAAACAACGGCCAGCAAAACCAGCAGCCAGGCCAACAATCGCATAGCCATTGTCTTATATGGGAATTTTACTTTTTCTAATATAAAATTTATCCCGCCGTCCGGCCGGACACAGATTACCCGGTCGGAGGCGGCAATGAGAACCGACCCGTCTTGCTTTATACTGAGATCTTTCAGCACTGAAAACGGAACGCTATACCCCTGCTCATAAAGTTTTCTTTCCGACAAAAGTGTCTCGGCGGAATTAATCTCACCGGTACGCAGGCGGTCAATTTCCTCCCTGTAAACATCGGCAAAATAAATATGTTTGTCCGCGCTAACATCCAAATATACCGGCAGTGATTTTTCACCGCTGCCGCTGGAATAAACCAGAACCGGCCTGCCGGAGTCATTGATTTGATAAATTTCACCTTTTTTGGTAGTGAAGAATATTGAACCGAATTCCAGTCCTGCGATTTCGGACAAATACATTTCCCCGTCTAAGAAAATACTGAATAAGCTATCAACATTATCTCCATTCAGAGTCAATCTGTTCAGTATTATTTTGTCCTGCCCGACACTGTAAAAGTAAAGAAAATTATCCTTGATATCCAGCGTTTTCAGCCGTCCTGTGCGATTCGGCCTATTTTCCCGGTCATATTCCACCCGGTACAGCTGCTTGTCAAAATTGCCTGCCGGCGTATACCGGTTGATTTCTTCCGATTCCACATAATAACCCTGAGCGTCTAAAACGGTGGATAACACGTAAAACGAGCCGCTGT
>NZ_MVQM01000106.1:0-5737 GCF_002067195.1 Pelotomaculum sp. PtaB.Bin117
TGGCAAAACGTTATGACAACGGCGCTGACTATTGGACTACTCCCGACAAACGCCTATGTAAGGGAAGCCCATTTTCTACCCTTAATTGTGCGTTTCTGTTGCTGGAATTGGGTATGGAGCCTTCCGATCCTTTATTAAGGGGGATTGCCGACCTGTTTTTAAGTTCATGGCGGAAAGACGGGCGGTTTAAGTTGTCCCCGCAAGGCGCAATATATCCCTGCCATACCATTAACGCCGCCAATGTTCTTTGCCATTTAGGATATGCTTCCGACAGCAGGCTTCAGAGTACCTTTGACCACCTTTTGGAGATACAGCACAGTGACGGCGGCTGGCGTTGTAAGAAGTTTAGTTTCGGGAGAGGCCCGGAAACAGAGTTTTCAAATCCCGGCCCGACGTTGACAGCTCTGAATGCTTTTCGATTTACAAGTTTGCTCAATAAAGAACAAGCCCTTGATCGAGCCGTAGAATTCCTGCTTGAGCATTGGACGATCCGCAAGCCTCTTGGCCCTTGTCATTATGGAATTGGTACTCTGTTCATGCAGGTTGAGTATCCTTTTGCCAATTACAACCTTTTTGTTTATGTCTACGTTCTCTCTTTCTACGATAGCGCAAAGAGGGATAAGCGATTTCTGGATGCGCTTGGGATTTTGGAATCCAAATTGGTTGACGGCAAGATTGTAGTGGAGCGGCTTAATCGGAAATTAGCCGGGCTTGCCTTCTGCAAAAAGGGAGAACCAAGCGACTTGGGGACTATGCGTTACCATGATATATTAAAAAACCTTGGTTGAAATTATGAAAAGACGGGGATGCTTCTCTTACTTGAAAATTGTTTTATCGTATGATATTATTGAATAAATTTGGAAGATTGGAGTTGAAAGGATGCGTAACATTTCTTGCTAATATATTAAGGCATAATGAAATTCATGGAAGCGGCGGTTACCGCGTGTTTTGTTATGCCTGTGCAAGAAAGTTACTAATTCCTTTAACTCAGCGAATATAGCTTTGTCCTGCCGTTTTGGCTTGGGCATTGATGTGTTTGTGAGCTGCAAGAATTAACTTTCTTGCAGCTTTCATAATTTCACAGGAGGACAAAGCTATGTCGCTAATCAACATTTCAAACCTAACCTTTGCCTATGAAGGCAGTTACGATAACATTTTTGAAAATGTCAGCTTTCAAATAGATGCCAGCTGGAAACTCGGTTTTACAGGAAGAAACGGCAGGGGAAAAACTACTTT
This sequence comes from Pelotomaculum sp. PtaB.Bin117, assembly GCF_002067195.1. Classification (NCBI taxonomy): domain Bacteria; kingdom Bacillati; phylum Bacillota; class Clostridia; order Eubacteriales; family Desulfotomaculaceae; genus Pelotomaculum; species Pelotomaculum sp. PtaB.Bin117. Next base: position 1,237 of record NZ_MVQM01000106.1, read on the forward strand.
TTTAAATTTGCTGCTCGGTAAATACAAATATAGCGGCAGCATTTCCGCTTCGGTAAGTTTTGAGTATTTCCCTTTCGAGGTTGCAGACAAGACTATAAATACCATTGAGATTGTAGAAAACATTAGCCTTGAGCATCTGCATTGGGAACTTATGCGCGAGTTATCTCTCCTTGAGATTGACGAGGATGTGCTGTATCGCCCGTTTGGCACGCTTTCAAACGGAGAGCGGACAAAGGTTTTGCTTGCAACGCTTTTTTTAAGGGAAAACAGCTTTTTGCTTATTGACGAGCCTACCAATCATCTTGATATGCATGGTAGAGAAATCGTCAGCAATTATCTGAACAGCAAAAAGGGCTTTATTTTGGTATCCCATGATAGAGCCTTTCTCGATGGTTGTATTGACCATATTCTTTCGATTAACAAGACCAATATCGAAATTCAGCGAGGTAATTTTTCGTCTTGGCTTGTTAACAAAGAACGTCAGGACAGCTTTGAGCTTGCGGAAAATGAAAAGTTGAAAAAAGAAATTAAACGTCTCGAAAAAACCGCAAGAGAAAAAGCCGCTTGGTCTAACATAGCGGAAAGCAGAAAAATCGGATTTGATCCTGCCAAAACCGAAAAAAGCATTGGCCGGCGTTCCTATGAGGGAGTAAAATCAAGAAAGCTAATGAAAAGAGCAAAGGTGATTGAAGCAAGGCAGCAAAAAGCTATAGCAAAAAAATCCAATTTGCTTAAAAACCTTGAAAACTCGGAAAATCTTAAAATAGCACAGCTTTACTATCACGCAAATCGTCTTGTGGCATTTGATGATGTTTCAATTTTTTACGGAGAGAAAGCCGCTTGCCGAAATGTCAGCTTTACTGTTGAACAAGGTGACCGAATTGCTCTCTGCGGCAAAAACGGCTCGGGCAAGTCGAGTATCATCAAGCTGATTTGCGAAGAGAACATAACCTATACAGGAAGCTTTCAAAAAGGAAGCCGTCTGCTTATATCTTATGTATCGCAAGACACGTCATATCTTAACGGAAATTTATCCGATTACGCCTTGCAGAACGGTATAGACGAGAGCCTTTTCAAAGCAATACTCCGCAAGCTTGATTTTTCGAGAGTACAGTTTGAAAAGGATATGAGGGATTTCAGCGGTGGGCAAAAGAAAAAGGTGCTGATTGCCAAAAGCCTTTGCGAAAAGGCACATCTGCTTATCTGGGATGAACCGCTTAATTTCATTGATGCAATATCCCGTATGCAGATAGAGGAATTATTGCTCGAGTTCAAACCCACAATTTTATTTGTGGAACATGACAGCGTATTTTGTAGTAATATAGCTACAGAAATAGTTCAGTTGTAGCTTCATATTGAATGACAAGATAACAATCCAATTCCTTTGAGGCCACAATAAAGGGATTGTGGCCTCAAATTGAGATTAGCGCTTATATAAAAACTGAATAATGAGCGATAAGGGAAAGCGGCCTGCCTTATATGAGTTATTCCGTGTGAAGGGATAGTGTTTTATTTTGCTTCGTGCACACCCCTGATTTTTCCCTTTAAGATAGGCCAAATGGCTATAGAAGTAATCGCATCCTATAAAATGTAGCCATTATTTTATAAGTCTGTAGAAGCCGGACCCTGTGATAGGGCGGGTCCCGGACCTTGTTCTATTAAGTCTTTAGCCCGGCTGATGAAAATAGTTTTTGAGGCGCTGTCGTATTTCACCTGGCAGCCTAATTCTTCAGCAATAGTCCTTAAAGGGACCATTGTTATCGTCTCATCCCTGGTGAACGGGGGTGTCCCGCATTGTTTTTCAACGCCGTTGACAGTGTATGTCTGCCGGCCGACATACATGGTGATAGAGGTGTCTGCGCGGCAAATAGTCACCTGATCCGGCTCGGTCCATGTTACCTCGCCCCCCAGTGCTTTCGCCAGGTTTCTCACCGGCGCCATGGTGACGCCGTTTTTGTCGTACGGAGGGACGTCAAAAGGAATCGGCCTGCCGTCTACCAGCACATGGATTCTCGCTGAATAATTGGGTGAACATGAGGCGTCATTCAGCAAAGAATCAATATCCGAGCTGTTTGACTTGGTTAGCAAGGGGATATTTACCCGGACATTCTTATCTACTTTGTCCCTGGAACTGCATTCTAAATGCAAATCAATAAGAGTAGTGTTCTCGCTCACGTCTTTTACATTTACCTTGATAGAATCATCGGACTTGGCATCATTGCCGGTTTGCCGCATCTGCCCTTCGATTTGCCCGGCAATATCTATTTTTTTCCATTCGTCCCGGACAGACAAATTTACACTGTATGTTCCTTTCAAGTTCTCATTGCCGCCGGTAAAATCGGTGTTTACCGTTAGCCTGCCGGTCGATTCCGAATTGCCGCCGAAATTCATTGCCGCAGCCAGCTTGCGCTGCCCCGCCGGCAACAGGGAAACTTCGTATGTTAGTTCTTCTAAATCAAAAATATTTGCCAGTTCCTGCTGTATTTTCTCGGGGCTTGCCGGGTAGTCGCCATTACTGACGCCAGCGTCAATTCCGGCTATTATTTCACTTTTAATTATTTCCTTGTCTGCTTCGGGTTCCATAGAGGAACCTATTTCGGCTATTATGGACGCCAATCTTTCCTTTTCATCCACGCTTTTTTGCATAAACGAGTATACTACATCGCACAGCCCCTGCTGGTCTATACTAAAGGTGGCTTTCTGGTTGACTAACGAGACAGAAAAATACTTGTCCGGAATAGCTTCAACCATGAAAACCAGCAAATCCTTGGAGCCCGGCGGCAGGTATTGTCCCTCGCGGTATGTATATGAGTTCCATAGCTCACCGATTTCGTTTCCGGTATAATAGACGTATTGGGGAATGTTTTTCAGTCTGTCGGTTTCAAGAGCCGGGTCGATATCTTTGAGCAAGGACAGAATTTCCGTTGACAGGATCAGCTTGTTGTCATCAATGAACAGGCTGCCGGAATAGTTGTTATGATTGTAAGACAAATTATAGTCCAGCGCCGCTTTTTTTTCGGGGGAGTTGAGCTTGTAGTCAAACTTCAGCTCAGAGCCGTTCAATTTCTTTAGCGCTTCATCATCCGAGACGAGTGAGCCGCCGAATGTTTTTAAAACCAGGGCGGCGGTGCCTGAAGCTTTTTCCAGAAGCCCGTCCGGCGGGCTGAAACTATAGCTTTGCAGACCGCTGAGCAGCAACTGTTTTGCCGTTGAGGTAGATGCCGCCTGTACGGGGTAAATAACGCCGAGAAATAAGGCAAAACATAGCAACAGCGATAAAATCCTTTTATTTTTCATAGAGTTTGTCTGTCCCCCCATGTTAATAAATTCCTATCTACACTTTACCATAGATTGGGCAAATATTGTACATAAATTATTTTGGCTTATGAACAGAAATTCTTTAAAAATCTATCCTGAAACGGCGCATGAACCAGTCGTCGTCGAATCTCCGCCGGGTGAAAAAAGCAAGCCGCTGTTCCAAGGCGCCGCCGCGCAGCACTCTGCTGACAATTTTTTTTAGCCGGGTGGGGGAGCTGACCAAGTCAAGGATTTTCTTAATGCGGTCATAATTGAAATGAGAGTAAGCCATGCGCAGCAGATTGTAATGCACATGATCAAATGTTACGGGGTAGGGATGTTTATTGCGAAACAAATGCAGTATTTTAACTGATGGGTTCACATATAACCGGTATCCGAAGAGCCACAGTTTAAGTGAGATTTCAACGTCTTCATATCCCCAAACAATAAAGCCGCTGTCGAATCCCCCTACTTGGTGAAACGCTTCGGCCCGGATAGCGAGGCATCCCCCCGGCAACAGAGGTACGCTTGTCAGTTCCCGATTAGCGGGCGGCGGCAGCCAGACGGTTTCCAGACGCTTGTTCCAGGTCTGCCCGTAGCCTGCCGCCGCCGGGTTTTTCAAAGAGCCTATGGCCGGCGAAACAGCGTCAACTTCAAGGTGCCGGGAAAAAGTATCCAGGAGGACGCGCGGCCAGTTTGCCGGTACGGTTATATGCGCGTCGCAAAAGATCAGGTATTTGCCGTGAGCTGCCGAAGCGCCGAGGTTTCGCGCCCGTGCGGCCCCTAACCCCGGAGCGGGGAGGTAATTAACTTTCCGATAGAGGGAACTCTCTTGCAGAAATGCGCAGCAGCCGTCTGTGGAACCGTCGTCCACGACGATGATTTCGTCTTTATTGCCTGGCGCGGCTGCAATTATTGAGTCTATAGTCATTTTGACATTTGCGCCTTCATTTTTACAGGGGATAATTATTGATGCTTCCATAAGAACACCCGCCCGAAGTTTTTTATTATAACTTATTAAGCGGAGTGGGAAAAAGCGACTAAGCAAAAAACACGACAAAGCAATAGCTTGACTAACCATAATGATTTTGTTAAAATATATTGCAACGTGGAAAAGAGAATAATTTGCGCCTGTAGCTCAGCTGGATAGAGCGTCTGACTACGGATCAGAAGGTCGGGAGTTCGAATCTCTTCGGGCGCGCCA
>NZ_MVQM01000107.1:0-10277 GCF_002067195.1 Pelotomaculum sp. PtaB.Bin117
TTGATCATCTCCAGCCATTCCAGCAGGAAGTCGGTAAACAGTATCCGCACCTCGCCGGAGATCGGGTTTACCTTGTCGGCCGGATTGTCCCGGATCAATTCAAGCTCCACGGCATAGGCCAATAAGCAAAACAAAGGAAGCGGAAAAATAAAAACCTCCGCTTCCTTTGATGTCAGCCTATAAAAGCTCACCGGCAACCGATGGGCTTTTATTGACAGGCAAGCATGAAAGGCCCGCCAAAGGGAAGCGCGGAAAGGGGGGCGCGCTCCTATGCGGGCCTATTGTGTTAAGCTACCCTGAATGTCAGGATTCTGGTTATGAGCTTCGTTTCCAGCCTGCGGCGAAATTCAGGGTCTACGCACAGATGGGGATTGCCGTTTTCGTCGTAAAGCTGCCTTATGGACAGCGCGGCAATATACCTCTCGTAGTGCTTTAGGACGGCGTTGATTGCGTTGATGTCGCCGTTGCTTGCCGCCGCAATGACGGGAAAAGGAAGCAAGCCGTTATTACCGGTTTTAGCGTGTGTGCTATTCATCCGCTTTTCCCTCCATGAATTTTTTAATTCCTGCAAAGTGCTTGTTCGACGATAGGCAACGGTGCGCCGGACAAGGTTCAAGAGTTCTCCGATCTCCCTGTCCGTCATGTCAAGAAAATAAAACAGCAGGATAATGTCGCGCCTGTCCGTCGGCAGAGCTTTCAAGGCTTCGCCTATGCGCTCATCCGCCACAGCAATGTCGTGGCCCAATACGTTAAAGCTGTATATCTCCTTGAAATACTCGTCCATGACGGCCAACTGCACCAATTCCTTTTTGGACAGCTCGTCCAAAGATATTTCCTGCTCTCTGCGTCTTTTCAGCTCGTCGTAATAGTCGCGGGCTTCATGCTTGAGTATCTTTTTGCAAAAGCTGTCAAAGGTGTGCCGCTTGTGTTCTTCGTGGGAATGAGGCTTCATGTTCTCACCTCCCTTCGCGTCCGCAAAGGCGGGTGATGGCTTCCCCTTTCGCCACTACTACGGTAGGGATGAAAAATTTGGCAAAATGAACGGCAAAAAGTGAACAACAATTTGCCGTAAAACGCAAAAAAGCCCGACTGGATAAAAACCAATCGGGCGCAGGAGCTTGTATATCTTAACGTGTAATGTGTGTAGGTAACTTCATAACCGCAATAGTCCCATAAAGCATCAAGTCTTTTTTTGAAAAGTAGAATGGTATCAGATTATGTCGAAGGCAAATAAACACGGCGGCATCCTCCTTGTGCCGCCGTGTCCTTAAAAAGGGACGAACTTAATACACCCTCTGCTATGCTATTTTTAAAAAAGGAAAACGGCGGCCTTGATTTTTATTTCAAAACCGCCGTTTGGCATTGAGCCATCTTCTCATTGAGCCATCTTCTATAGTATGATTATTACCGCCGAAACAACGGTTTTTTTGTAGCTTTCAAGAAGTGAACCAGTGTAGTGCCGTAAGAGAAAACCTCACTCCTAACAATTGTAAAATTGAGTTCTTCGTTCAATAATCCACTGCATTTCCAACGCTGTCTTCTGAGCACAATTTTTACCCGATACGTTTGGCGTTAGAGCAACTATTTCTTGGCTGCTGACAGCTTGTAAAATGGTTATCAGCAGTTATTTAATGTCAGAGCTTGGATTAAAATCACTGGTTGTATCGATAAGAACCGTGTTGGTGCGGCCATCCCAAACCACGCCGAGGTTCAGCATACGGGCGATGTCGTGCAGCTTTAAATAATTGCTGCCTCCAATATGATAGCCGGCACCACCCATTTTAAGATCACCGATATAAAGCCTGGCTGTGCTTCCCCTGGCAGATACTTGCGTAATGGTGCTATCGGCAAGGCTTTTCGTTTTCATTCTTCTGTGTAACCTTTTTCTATCTCTACATTTAATCGGGTAGCACGACAATTTTATTCTGGTATCGCTCGTACAATCATTTTATGGTATCGTTACATATTCACGCTGGCGGTAGACGATATTGCCGCCGTCATCCAACAAACCAATATCCAGCCGATAGGTTTTGCCGCTGTAAAGCTTATATTTCGGATCGGTATTGCGACTGGCATCGCTCACTACGTCACCGGTCACTAGGTGTACCACAGAAGTCTCTATCTCCTCTCTGGGAGTTAAAATGATATTCTGAGGAGGATAGCCCTTTTCAATTTCTCCGGCCCCGCTTAATATTTCCAATCCTCTGTCGTCGGTTACGTATATTTCATAGGAGGATATGGCATCCAAAGTGATATCCGTTTTCAAAATAATGCTGTCTGTGGAAGCGGCCGATACGGCGCAACTGATGCCGTCAACTTTTTTGTTTTTATAATCTTTTTCAAAATCCGCAAAAAACCGCGGAAACTCGGGGTTTTCCAGTTCATACAAAAAAGCCTGTTCAAAATCTCCGATAAACTCAAAATTGTCCGCTTCCAGGTAGTCGTATTGATCAAAACTTGCCGCCGGCACGTTGTCGTTTTCGTTCGCAGTATCAAAATTTACCGAGGCAAAGGAGATCTTTTTCTCACCGTCATAAGCAAAATATACGGAGACATGCCTTTTCTGTCCGGAATTCGGGGATATCAGACTTGCTACAGGTAAATTTCTATACTCGGGGTACCCTATATTATTAAATTCATGAAATTCCATCCCGCCTAAGGTGGAGGCTTCGTATACTCTTTTATTTTTATACAATATCGTGTTTGATGTCCCATAAAGGCCATATGCGCCGGAGGATAATTTTGCTTGCCCTCTTGTTCCTTTCAGCTCCAGTATAATGTGAGTCTCTACCCGTCCCTTGGTATCCCTTGTTTGTATACGGTTGATGGCGATGTCGGCATTTCTGTCGTCGCCGGTAATATCATTTACCCAAGGGGGTAGAGTTTTCCCCAGAACATTTACGCTGAATTTCACACCGTCCTTAAAATACACCTCATTTTGCGTTCTGTATTCCAGCCCGTCCTTGGTCATATCCGCCAGCGCGCTGCCGGTAAATATCGCTGTCGCTGTTACGACCGCCGCCGTAAGCACCGAAATGATCGATAGGATTTTCTTCGTTTTTTTTGCCTGTTTAATCATAGCGAATCTCCTTTTGATTTGTTTTGCGTCCGGACACATGGCGGTGGTAAAGGTTTGGTTTTTTAAGCCGGTGGCAGATAGCAGGCTGAGGATGGTTTTCATATAATTGTCTTTGTTTTCATCGTCCATATCCTTTGTCACCACCGCATCACAGGATATTTCGCAATCCTCAACCATATTTTTAACGACAAAGTAAACCAGGGGATTAAACCAGTGAACCGCCTTGACAAGCATGGCCAACCATTTATAGATCAGATCTTTTCGCTTGTAATGGGTAAGCTCATGCCGTAAAACAAAGGACAGGTTTTCACTCAACATATCAATATGGGGCAGCACTATAACGGGGCGGAAAATCCCAACCAGCAACGGCGCCGTTACCCCGTCCATCATCAGGAGTCCGATTTTGCGCCTTATTTTCATAGCCCCTTTGCATTCCTCAAGCTCCCGGCAATCCTTAACAGCAAAAGCGTTTTTCCTGATTTTGTGCCAAAAAACAATGTAACTGACGATACCGCATAACAGGAACAGGGCTGCGCCAAAGAGCCAAATCAAAGCCATTGCATCAATTATACCAATGGAAACATTGGGTGCCAGCTCAATACTTCTGTATTCCATGGGCGTACCGTCAAGGATTTTCGTTTCCTGATGACGTATAGGCGGCGGCTGATCTGTTGTTTGCGTTGCATTTGTCTGCTCTATTACGGCGGGGGGAGGCGCAGATGGAGCTTCGATGGTATGGGGCGGTAGTTTTATGGAAACGGGCACCACCATGGCGAGCAGGACGATAAGCCATATGTAATACTGCCATTTTGGGCTGAATGCTTTCCTGGTCAGTGGCTTTAACAGCAGCAGGATGCCCGCAAGCACGTCACCCACCACAGACAGGGTGAGAATTGTTTGGAAAATCGATTGTAGCATCATTCCCCCTCCTAAAGCTTGAACAGCTTCTTGATCTCTTGGATATCCTGCTCTGATATCTCTTTGTTCTCATAGAGCGCTACCACCAGATTTTTAAGAGAGCCGTCGTAAATTTTGCCAATCAGTTTCTTGGCCTGACGGATTTTATAAGCGTTCTCATCCAGCAATGGTGTGTAGAAATAGGATTTCCCTCTTTTCTCATAAGTGATTGCGCCTTTTTCGGCCAATCGGCTCAGTAAGGTTGAAACAGTGGTGTATTTCCACGTCTTATCCTCTAGCCTGTCACAGATATCGTAGGAAGACAACGGCGCGTCGCTTTTCCATAAAATTTTCATAATCTCCAGTTCCGCCTCGGTAATATTTACCTTTGACATTAAGTCACCTCCATTATTTGAGACTACAATTGTCGTTGGTATCTAAATACTACATTCGTAGTTTAAATTTGTCAAGTATTTTTGAAATTTATAAGGGGGAGCGCTGGCTTAAGCCAGGTTCCCCCTGGTAATCATGCAAGCCCGGCCCCTTTCTGCGAAAAGAGGTGCGGGTCACGTCATTCTGAGCCTTGTAGCCTGAAAAGTCGTTAAACCCGCCAATGCCACTGATCAAGAGCTGTCCGTTCTCCTCTGAAAAGGTAAGGTTGTCTATGGTATATCCAGCAAATCCCTCGGAGGTCATACCCTCATAGAACACGACCGCGACATTACCTGTTATCTCGATTACAAAGCTATTCACCCAAGGGCTGGAGACACCCGTTACCCAATTAATGGCCTCGTAGTAATCTTTGAATTCAGATTGCAGCTCCACACTCAGCAGATTGTACTGCGCATGGCCGTCGCGGTCTTGAACCGCCCGCGCCCACTTAGCGGCTATTGTATTCTTTTCGATTGCCGCTTCTTTCGGCACAAGACTTTTTGCGATTTCCATTGCCGTTCCCTCGTCTACTTTGGCGGAGTCAAAACAAAAGTTAAAGGCGCAACGGAGATCCGCAAGCATGATGTATAAATGAAGCTCATCCACATAGGAATCGTCATTTGCCGCCGCGGGCTGCGTCGCCCGGATCAACGCTTTGGCGGCAGGATAAGCAAAGCCGCTTAAATTTTCATTTGAAAGCGTTTCCCTGTGATTGTCCTGAAACTGGGAAACGGGATTATCCGGGTCGTAATTTCTGATTATAAAGGAGCCGACCGATTCACCGGAACGAGTAAAACCTAAATCATAGGTGTTGCCACTAGCACTCCAGCCTTCCGGAAGCGAAAACGAATAGATACCTGTATCGTATATTAAGGTGTTAATTTCGACTGTACACTCTTCTTCGTCGCAGGTGGAGGCAAGCAATAAATTAGCCGCGAGATCGGAAAGCATTATAAAATGAGTATTATTTATGGTATACGCGCGTATTGGAATCTGCCTCTTATCAATATAAAAGAGCGTCGTAGGCAAATGTGCAACGGTGCCTTTGTCACTGGACAGTTCGGACGGTTCGGACAACTCGCCGCCCACCGGCGTATAAGCCATTCCGGTTGTCAGCAAAACCGCATTTTGGTTTCCATCCCAGCTTATTTCAAACTGTTTTTTCGTGCCATTCAGTGACATCGCCAGGTCGCGCAGTTTGAAATATACACTGCCATCGATTTTATATGCCCACAGGGCTACACTTTTGCCATCGATGGAAAGTATATATTGAACGGGCGTTGCAGCAACATCGAGCGTGCCGACCGCCGCCAGCGCCGGGGTGCATAAAAGCGAGAATACCAATACCGCAGCCAATATCAAGTTAATTCGTTGTCTTATATATTCCACCATTACTATCACTCCTCGTATATATCATTTCATCATATAATTTACTGCTTTATTTACTGTCACTCCAAAACGCTTTTTTACTAAAAATATTGGTAAGCAAATTGCTTTTGCAATTTGTTGAATAGAAAATTTTTGCCAGTAAAAAAGCAGTAAAATATATCTTTCATCAAAGTTTAGACTACCAAGCATTTGAATAAGTTCCTTTTTCTTAACATCTACCTGCTCTTCTATGTCTTCTGATGTTTTGATAAGTATCGTAGAGCCATTCCACTCGGACTTTTTTTGTATCTTTCTGCCATACTTATATAATAATTTGATACTTCGCTCTTTAAATAAATTGGCATCCGCCTTGTCCGAAATATTATTGAAAGCTTCGCAAAACACATTAATTGTGATTTGTTCGGCTGCCTTCTTATTGCCCAAGGTATAAAGTGCTAATTTATACAGTTGCTTTGCGGTTGCATTATAGAGGAATTCAACCTGATTCTGTATTTCCTGATTGCTTTCCAAAACGCTGACCTCCACCGAAACAATTTATACCTTATACACGAAAATAAGCGCCTGGGCATCCCGCAGGGCGCTTATTATTTTTGCAGGACAACTTTCCAGTTGGCCCCGCCATCTTCGGTTCTCACAATGTTCAATTTATTACTCTGTGTGGATTTATTAACAATAACACCCCAGCCCAGTTGCTCATCGACAAAATCAATCAGCTTATTTGGAAATATATTTCATACCATTTATTATAGATTACTCATCCTTCTCTTTTTATAAGACAAGAAGATGAGGTTTTTGCAACAGGTTTTGTAAAAAAATCTTTAAATTTTAGTATGTTGCGAAAGTGTCTTTCTTGCTTCTACTACACAGAAATAACGACCATGGCAAGCACCATACAGCTTATCCATCGCACGAAATATGGTTTTGCAACACTCTCCAAGACTTTCGTTAGCATAACAGTGTGCATACAAAGAACATTGTGAGGAGGGTTAGCTCTACTCACAATGTTGAAGATTTTTGTCAATAAAAAATGTCACGCTTCATTTATGGATAAGCGAGACCCCTATTCCAAGAAACAATTGTGATAATGTTTTACCCCATCTTTAAACGGTACTGGCTGGTTATTCAGATGGTGGCGGACTATTGTATTGAGCAGCATTTGGCAACCATGTCGGCCCGCATGCCTCCGGCCATGCTTACCTTGCTCAAATCCTTCGGCAGCAGGCGGTATTCCAGCGCGTAAACATAGATAGGGGCATCCGCAAGATTATCAGATTGCGCAACCAGCTTCCAGACGGGTTATTTTACTGTCGATTATTTCAACTTCGGGGTTCTGTTCATAATGGGCAACGGTCAGTTTTCATCGAGCTTGGTTGTAGTTTGTCAGTCTGATGCGGCTTCGCCTTCTCCCGTCCGATAAGTGAAAATTTCAATATGGGCAGTATCGCTTTACCCTCCGCTCATTACAACTTTAAAAGTATGGTTTGCGTAAGCCTCTCGCGGTGTATAGATAAACTGTAACCGCCCGGCACGCCGGGTATCCAATCAATCGGCTCTCCCGTCGTCACATTGATGATGGCCCAGTTGACCTGGGGCATTTTGTCGGTGGTCTCCTTGATGTCTAGGCCAGGCTTTCACCGCTCCCGATCAAATAGGAACTTCTTCCCAGCTGTCGATGGCTGCGGCTTCGTCTGCTCCCGTCCGGTAAGTGAAAATTTCAATACTGGCCGTGTCGCTTTCCTCCCCGCTCATGACGACCTTGAACGTATGGTTTGCGTGAGCTTCTCCCGGCATATAGATAAACCTGTAGCCGCCCCGCGCGCCGGGATACCAATTTATCGGGGGCTCGCCGGTTGTCGCATCAATGATGCCCAAGTTGACCTGGGGCATTTTGTCGGTGGTCTCCTTGATGTCTATGGCCAGGCTTTCGCCGCTCCCGATCACAAAGCTCTTTCCCAGCTGTCCCCCTTGATGGCCGTCGATATTTTTCGGTATGACCGTTTTTTGATTGAAGATATCAGTAATTTTTTCCTTTTTATCGAATTTTGTCAGTATTTTCTGGCCTAAAAAATCTCCGTTTTGTCTGCTAATTATACGGGGTTTGAAATTTTCCGGCGTGACGACCTCATTGATGACATAGGCGCCGCGGCTGATCAGCTGGTTGATAAACGCCTGATGGTCATAATGATCGTCATGATAGCTCAGTTCAAAAGCAATCTGGTTTCTGATCATTTTTTCGATCACTTTATCGTCCCGGTAGGCGGCGGCCTTGCCGGCAAATGCGACGGTAACGTCTTTTCCTTCGATGGACAGGGTTTTTGTGGTCATGGTTGCAATCGCGGAATTTTTCTCTTTCCACTCCTTCTCCACACCGTAATAGGGGTTGGTCCGGTTATCAATATCTATTTTCCGTCCGTTGATGTCAATATAGGTTGTGCCGGGGCTAGGAAATGTCTTCCATGCGAAACCATCTTTTATATCGGAAAGCATATCCAGTGTACTGAGCACATTGTCTTCAAGAGTTCTGTGCCACTGATAGTCGGTTACAAATGCGCCGCCGTATTGGGACAGCGGTTTTAACTCCTCCGCAAACACCAATGACGTCACCGTTACGGAACCCGCTATCATCACCGCGGCCAGCACAGCGCCTAAAAATTTTCTGCTTTTTGTGTTTGTTTTCATAATAAGTTCAAACCTCCTGAATAATTGTTTTTTATTTCTGGCCAGGCTGCTGCTTAAAGCGGGGGAGGCGTTTGAGGCAAAATTCAAAATCATATCGCTGTAGCGTTTCTTTTCCTCCCATTCCATGTCCCGCGTTACTTTTTCATCACATGCGTATTCACAGGCCTCACTTATATTTCTCACCACGAAATACGTAACCGGATTAAACCAGTGCAGGGAATTTACCAATACGGCCAAAAGCTTGAACCAGGCGTCTTTTTGGGTGTGATGAGTCAGTTCGTGCCTCAATGCCAACTGATAATCATAGGCGCCGATTTCCGCCTTCGGGATCACAATTTTAGGCTTGAAAAACCCTATCAGCATAGGAGAATGAACATAGCCGCTTACAACAACATCCAAATTTTCCACCCTGTCCATGGGACTGTTTTGGGTTACCTTCTTTTTAAACCTGAAATAGCCGAACAGGTATCTGCGAATCATAAAGACAAAACCCGCCGCCCAAATTCCCAACATCCATTGTCCGGCGTCCGGAACCGGCAGATGATGCTGGACAGCCGTTTGCGCCGCGGCTGCCGGAACAGCTTCCGCCGGGGATGGAGCGGTTTCGCCGGCCAGGGCGGCTTGCTGCACGGGCGCTCTTTCCTCGATGACTACCCGCTGGGGCATAAGCTCCGCTACATTGACTTGTATCGGCACAACAAACAGCGCCAGAGAAAGCAGGCATATGTAATAATACCAAGTGCCGCCGCATTTTTTCACCAGCCTGGTTTTAAGCAATATAAGAAAAAGACTGATGATGCTGCCTGTGAGAGAAGTCATGAACAGCATTTCAATCATCGCTCTTCACCTGCTTTTCCATAAAAGCCCTAAGCTCTTCAATATCCTCTTTCGTTAAATTTTCATCCTGAAACAGAGCGCTGATCAGACTTTTGGTGGAGCCGTTGTGAATCGACCGAATAAAATTCCGGGTCTGCATTTTCTGATATTCTTCTTCGCTGATTCCCGCCCAATACTCATGGGCGTGAGAGCGACCGAGCTTAACCGATTTCAGCACACCTTTATTGATTAGCCTGCCGGCCAGGGTCAGGATGGTCGTTGTTTTTTTGCCGGGCAGTTTTTCCATGATATCCTTTGTGGTCACTCTTTCGCCACTGTCCCATACGATGCGCATAATCTCCATTTCTGCATCTGTAATATTCACCATAGTAACATTTCCCTCCGTTTCTACAACTTGTTTTTATTTTACATCTTGTAGAAATGAAAGGCAATAGGTATTTGAAAGTGTCTAAATATAATATTTTTGTGAACAAATACTTGCCAATATGCGGCCTAACATAAAGCACCTGTCCACTGAACAGCTTGCGGTAAACCACCTGTCCCTTTGAGGATGAAGCGACCGTTTGTGTCGTGACTAAAGAAAACAAGGTCGTTGGAGCTTACGGTCAAACCGTTGTCCACATAATATTTTCCCTGTGCCGCCGTTGTACGGGGGATGGAAATGCCCACTTGCCGATAATACCACTGCACAAGGTAGCTGCAATCAGTGTAGTTGCCCTTGGCTGGCTGTAGGGATCTTCCAATCTGGAAAGAGCCAGTTTGTCGGCTTTGCCTCCCAATTCCGCGACACGGCGGTATCCTCCTTAATACCGCCGCGTCCTTAAAGAGGGGCGAACTTAATACACCCTCTGCTATGCTATTTTTAAAAAAGGAAAACAGCGGCCTTGATTTTTATTTCAAAACCGCCGTTTGGCATTGAGGATTTTTATACGTATGATTATTACCGCCGAAACAACGGTTTTTT